>CAIUTH010000186.1 GCA_903902075.1 uncultured Alphaproteobacteria bacterium | reverse complement strand
GCGGTGGGGCAGGCGCTGGCGGTGGAGCGGCAGCTTTCGCTTTATGCCGATGGCGTGCACACCAACGAAGGCGCCTTCCCGCAATTCTATTTCTTCGATTGCCAAAGCTGCCATCGCCGCATATCCGACGATACCAATACGGTGCTGACGGCGGAGGCCAATCCCGGCCGTCCTCTGCCTCCCGGTGCGCCGCCTTTCAATGACGAAAACATCATCATGCTATCGGCCATCGCCAAGGTCGCCGCGCCGGGTGACGGTGCTAGCTTCGATGCGGCGGCAAAGAATTTCCACCTCGCCATGGCGCAGGGCCATGACACAACCACTGCGGCCTCCCAGCTTGCGGGAGCGGCGCGCAGCCTTGCTAATGCGCTGGCAGCCCATGTCTTTGGCCGGGCCGAGACCTTTGCGGCGCTGGATGCGGTGCTGAGCGAGGCTGCTTCCCGCTACACCGATTACCAAGGCGGCGCCCAGGCGGTGATGACTGCCGACACTTTGCTCAATTCACTTGTGGCGCAGGGCCATGTCAATCGCGCCAGCGCCGAAGGCCTGCGGCCGCAGATCAACAAGCTTTATGCCGCGGTGCATGACACCAATGCCTGGCACCCGGCAGAATTTCGCGACGCGATCCGGCAGTTGGCTGGTGCGGTGGGGAGATTCAAATGACTGCGCGTATCCATCCGTTCCTGAGCATCGCGCTGAGCGGACTTTTGGTGCTGAGCGCCTGCGGCAAGAATGATGGCAGTGCCAGCTCCAATACCAGCACCACCAATTCCACGCCCAGCCCGGCCGCCGCCACCACCAACGCCACTGGCAGCACTGCCGCGGTAACCAACACCACCGCCACCGCGACCATACCGGCTAGCGTGTTCAACGTACCCGGCGCGCAAAGCCTCAGCGTCGGCGATGTGCAGAAGATAATTTCACGCGCCGTGGCTGAAGCCAACGCGCAAGGCAAGCCCGCCTATATCGCCGTGGTGGACCGTGTTGGCAATGTGCTGGCGGTCTACAAGATGGCCGGTGCGCCCGACAATGCTACGTTGCGCGCCGCGCCCAATCCGGCCAACAACACCGACTTGGAAGGCGTTTCGGTTCCCGCCGCGGCCGGGGCCATCGCTAAGGCCGTTACCGGTGCCTATCTGTCGAGTGGCGGCAACGCCTTTTCTACCCGCACCGCCAGCGAGATCGTGCAGCAATTCTTCCCGCCCACGGCCGCGATCACACCGGGCCTGGAAGGCGGCCCGCTGTTTGGCGTGCAATTCAGCCAGCTTCCCTGTTCGGACCTTTCGGGGCGCTTCATCCCGGCCGGCGGCTCTGGGGCGTTCATCGGCCCCAAGCGCTCGCCGCTGGGTCTGTCGGCCGATCCCGGCGGCTTTCCGCTCTACAAGAACGGCGTGTTGGTGGGCGGTGTCGGCGTGATGGCCGATGGCGATTACGGTTTCGATGCCGACGTGTCCAATGTCGACAATGACGTCGAGGAAAATATCGCCCTGGCCGCGACCACCGATTATGCGGCGCCTTCCAGCATCGCCGCTGACCGTGTTTCCCTGGACGGCATCCTGCTGCGCTACAGCGACGCAAGCACCTCCACCCTGAAGTCAAGCCCCGCTTCGGCGGCCGGCTTCACCAATTCGGCCGCTGTTGGAACTCTGCAGGTTATTACTGGCTATGCCAACGGCACCATCATCGATGGGCAAGTTTATGGCACCGAGGCTTCGGGCATCCGCAAAGCGTCAGCTGCGGAGTTCAACAACCTGGACGCTTTCATTCTGACCAATGGCGCGGGCAACAACCGTTATCCCGCCGTCGGGGGCAGCGACGGCGCCGATGTTGGCACACCGCTCAGCGGCGCCGAAACCAGCGCGATTCTGGAAGAAGCTTTCAAGATCATGTCGCGGGCCCGCGCCGCCATCCGCCAGCCTCTGGATAGCCGCGCCCAGGTTTCGGTCTCGGTGGTGGATACGCGCGGGAAGATCCTGGGCGTGGTGCGCGCGCCAGATGCGCCGATCTTCGGCATCGATGTGGCGCTGCAGAAGGCCCGCACCGCGGCGTTCTTCTCCAATAAGAATGCCGCGTCCGAGCTGAACAACGATCCCAGCAGCGATGTG
>CAIUTH010000185.1 GCA_903902075.1 uncultured Alphaproteobacteria bacterium | reverse complement strand
TGTGGTGACCAGTTTCACGCTGGGCGGTGATGGCGGCTGGGACTATATTAACCGCGATCCGGCGAGCGGCAATCTGTTCATCACCCGCGGCAGCCATGTGATGGTGGTCGATCCCGCCAGCGGCAAGCTGCTGGGCGATATTCCAAATCTGATGGGCATTCACGGCACCGCCTTTGCGGGCGGCAATGCCTATGTCAGCGAAGGCGGCGCCAACCGGATTGCCATCGTCAATCCCAGGACCTTCACCAAGACCGGAGAAATTGCGGTCGGCGGGCGGCCCGACACCATCCTCTATGATCCCTTCTCGAAACGCCTCTTCACCTTCAATTCCACCAGCAAGGATGCCACGGCGGTCGATCCGGTCACCGGCAAGCCGGTCGGTTCGGTGCCGCTGGGCGGCAAGCCGGAAGCGGCGGTCAGCGACGAGGCCGGCACCATCTATGTCAATATCGAGGACACCAGCGAGCTGGTCGCGTTCGACGCCAGGACCCTGGCGGTGAAAAAACGCTATCCCCTAGCGCCCTGCCAGGAGCCCTCGGGCATCGCAGCTGATCTGGCCCATGGCCGGGTCTTTTCCGGCTGCGACAACAAGATGATCGCGGTCACCGACATGAAGACTGGCAAGGTGGTGGCCCAGATTCCCATCGGTGAAGGCGTGGATGCCAACCGCTTCGATCCCGCCACCGGTCTGGTGTTCAGTTCCAATGGCGAATCCGGGACCCTGACGGTTGTCCATGAGGACAGTCCTGATAAGTTCACGGTCCTGCAAAACCTCCCTACCGCGGAAGGCGCGCGCACCATGGAACTGGACCCCATTACGCACAAGCTGTTCACGGTGACGTCGCAGCGCAAGCCCGGCACACCGACAGCGGAGCGGCCCAATCCCCGGCCTGTGCCTGTTCCGGGCACCTTTCGGCTGATCGTCCTGGACCGCTGATGCGCGGCCCACACTGGATCGGATTGGCGGTCCTGCTGCTGCTTGCTGCTTGCGGCAAGCCTGACGCCGAAAAACCGGCGGAAAAGGAAGCCGAGGCGCCTGGCCTCACTTTAAAGGCTGAAGAGATCAAGAGTCTGGGCATCGCCACGGCGCCCGCCCAGATCGCCTCCTGGCGCCAGCAGATCAGCGGCTATGGCGTGGTGACGGCGCTGGACACCATCGCGGTGAACGATGCCGAAGTTATGACAGCCCAGGCGGCGGCGGTGCAAAGCCAGGCCGCGGCGGCGCGCGCGCGCAGCCTGGCCACCGGTGAGGAAGCGGCGGTGTCGCGCGAGGTGTTGGAAACAGCGCAAAGCAAGGCTGCCGCCGATCAGGCCGCGCTGATGCTGGCGCGGCGCAAGACAGATGCCGCCTTCGGGCACAATGCGCCCTGGCATGATGCGGCCTCGCGCCAGGCGATCATGGCGCGGCTGGCATCGGGCAGAAGCGTACTCGTGCGCGTGACATTCCCGCTGGGCGCGCTGGGTAACGCCATTCCGGCCACGCTCCAGATCGCCCGGCTGGGCGCCAATCCCAAAAGCTGGACCAGCAGCACGATCTGGGAAGCCCCCGCCGACAACGCGTTCCCCGGGCGCGGCTTTTACGCGCTGCTGGACGGCAGCGACCTGGCCCAGAATGAGCATATCACCGCCACGGTGCCGGTCGGCGCCGCCCAGGCCGGCGTGATCGTGCCTGCGGCCGCACTGATCTATGGGGACAATGAAGCCTGGGTCTATGTCCAGACCCGGCCGGAAACCTTCCTGAAAACCAGGATCGATATCGGCAAGCCGCTGGGCGAGGGCTATTTCGTGGCAGACGGCATCCGGGCCGGCCAGCGGATCGTGACGGGCGGCGCCGGCCTGCTGCTGGCCCGCGAAACCAATCCCAGCACCGAAGCCGAGGAATAGGCCATGCGGTGGCTTGTCGATCTTTGCGTGCGCTTTGCGGGCACGATCGCAACCCTGACATTGGTGGCGCTGGCACTGGGTATCTGGGCGACGCAAAGCGCCCCGCTGGACGTGTTTCCTGAATTCGTGCCGTCCACCGTGGACATCCAGACCGAGGCGCCGGGCTTCACCGCCCAGCAAGTCGAGCAGCTTGTTACCAAGCCCATTGAGAATGCCGTCAATGGCTCTCCGGGTCTTGCCACCATCCGCTCGGAATCCATTCCCGGCCTGTCGGTCATCACCGTGCAGTTTGCCGACAAGATCGATCTCTACAATGCGCGGCAGGGCATTGCGGAACATCTGAGCGAACTGGGCAGCGCGTTGCCGCTGGGCGTGGATACGCCGCGTCTTTCGCCGCTGACATCCAGCACCATGGACCTGCTGAAGATCGGGCTGGTGTCCGACAAGCTCACACCCTTTGAGCTGCGCGACCAGGCGGACTGGGTGATGAAGCCGGCGTTGCTGGCGGTGCCGGGGGTGGCGCATGTCCTGGTCTTCGGCGGCGCGGTGCGGGAAATTCATATCGAGCCCGATCTCAAGCGGATGACGTCGTATGGCTTCACCCTGACCGAATTGGCCGATGCCGCTCGCGCCGCGCTGGCGCTGAAGGGCGCGGGCTTTGTGGACCTGGCGCATCAGCGCATCCTGATCCAGACGCCGGTTGCAGCGCCTGATCCATCGGCCATCGCGGGTGCGGTGCTGGGCGTTCGCGCCAATACTCCGGTCACGATCGGCGACATCGCCAAGGTCACCGAATCTCCGGCGCTGCGCTCCGGCGACGCGCTGGTGATGGGGCGGCCGGGCGTCATGTTGTCCTTGGCCAGCCAATACGGCGCCAATACCATGGAAACCACCCGCGCCCTGGAAACCGCGCTGGCGCAGTTGATACCGGCGCTGAAAGCGCAAGGCGTCACCGTCTATCCCGCCCTGCACAGGCCCGCCAACTTCGTCGAAAGGGCCTTGGGAAGCCTGGAACAGTCGCTGGTGATCGCCGCCATCCTGATCCTGGCGGTGCTGTATCTGTTCCTGCGCGACTGGCGTTCGGCGCTGATCACCTTCCTGGCCATCCCGCTGTCGCTGCTGGCGGCGGTGGCGGTGTTGGACCATATGGGCCAGACCCTCAACACCATGACCCTGGGCGGCTTTGCCGTGGCGCTGGGCGTGCTGGTGGATGATGCCATCATCGGCATCGAGAATATCCTGCGGCGGCTTGGCGAGAACGCAAAGGCGCCCCAGCCGCGCTCGCGCCTGGCGGTGATCCGCGACGCGACCCTGGAGGTGCGGGGACCGGTGGTCTATGCCACCCTGGTCGTCATCGCCGTGTTTTTGCCCGAACTTTTTTCCACCAGCGTGCAGGGAAAGTTTGTCGGGCCGCTGGCGCTGGCCTTCATCCTGGCGGTGCTGGCCTCGCTAGGCGTGGCGCTGACCACGGCCCCCGCCCTTTGTGCGCTGTTCCTCAAGGCCCGCGACCATCATGCCGATTTCGGCTGGATCCGCCGGATCAAGGCCTGGCAGACCGATGCCGTCGGCCGCGTCTATGGCAATTTCCGTATGGTCGTCGCGGTGTTGGCAGTGTTGACGGTCATCGCCGCGGCGGCGCTGCCTTTCCTGGGCGGCAGCTTCATGCCGGACTTTCGCGAAGGTCATTTCGTGATGCAGGTGTCCAGCGCCACTCCCGGCACCTCGCTGGATGAAATGCTGGCGGTGGGCAGGCGCATCAGTCGCGACGTGCTTGCGCTGCCCTATGTCGCCACCATCGAACAGCAGGTGGGCCGCGCCGAGCTGGGAGAAGATACATGGGGGCCGCACCGCAGCGAGTTTCATGTCGAGCTGAAGGCCGATGCCAGCGTGGACCAGGACGATGCCGAGGAGGCGCTGCGCAATATCCTGTCCAGATATCCCGGGCTGCAAAGCGAGGTCGTCACATTCCTGGGTGACCGGATCAGCGAAAGCCTGACCGGCGAGACTGCCGACATCGCCGTCAAGGTTTTCGGCAACCAGCTCGACACGCTGGATGGTGTCGGCCACCGCGTGACGGCTGCGCTGTCCGGCACGGCTGGGATCGCCGACCTGCAGTTCAAGGCGCAGAGCGGCACGCCGACCTTCGCCCTGCACCTGGATTCCGCCGCGCTGGCGGCCAGCGGCTTGAAAGTGAAGGACGTGCTGGACGCGGTGCAGACCAACTATGCCGGCACGACGGTGGGCCAGACCTATGCCGGCATTCGCGCCGTCAATGTCGCGCTGCTGTTGCCCGAAAATGCCCGCAACCGTCCCGAATTTCTGTCGTCGCTGATGATCGCCAGCCCGTTCGGTCCGGTGCCGCTGTCGCAGGTGGCGCGCATTTTGCCCACCCAGACGCGCTACACCGTGGCCCATGACGGTGGCCAGCGCTTTGTTTCCATCACTTTCAATGTCGTTGGACGCGGGCTGCAGGCCACGGTGGACGATGCCAAGGCAAAGGTCGCGGCGCTGAAGCTGCCCCCCGGTGTCTATACCGAGTTCAGCGGCGCGGCCGCCGCCCAGACTGCCAGCCGCAACCAGCTTCTGCTCTATACCGTCTTCGCGCTGGTGCTGATCGGCATGATCCTGCTCATCTGCTTTCACTGGCGCGCCAATACCTGGCTGGTGTTGGTCAACCTGCCGTTCAGCCTGATCGGCAGTGTCGCGGCCATCGCGCTGATGGGTTCGGGCCTTTCGGTGGGCGCCATGGTGGGGCTGGTGACGGTGTTCGGCGTCAGTGCCCGCAACGCGATTCTTCTCTTGGCCCATTACGAACATCTGGTGGAAGTGGAAGGCGCGCCCTGGAACGCCGGCACCGTCCTGCGCGGCGCGCAGGAGCGGCTGGTACCGATCCTGATGACCGCGGCTGTGACGGCGCTGGGCCTGATGCCGCTGGCCATCGGACTGCACCAGCCCGGCCAGGAAATCGAAGGGCCCATGGCCGTGACGGTGCTGGGCGGACTGCTGAGTTCGACCTTGCTCAACCTGGTGGTGCTGCCGGCGCTGGCGGAACGCTTTGGTGGGCCCAGGAGCGGTGAGGTCGCGGCATGATCCGCAGGCTTTTGCTTGTCACCACCGCCGCGATGCTGGCCGGCTGCGCCCGGACCCCGCCGCCCGGCCTTCCGCCCGGCGATATTCCTGCCGCCTTTGAACAATCGGCGGGGACAAATGCGCCCCTCTGGCCCTCGGCCAACTGGTGGGCGGAATATGGCGATCCGCAACTGACGGGACTGATCGAAAAGGCGGAGGCCGCCAATCTCGATCTGGCGCAAGCCGAGGCGCGGCTGCGCCAGGCCGATGCCAGGGCGCGCCAGGCCGGCGCGGCCTTGCTGCCGACCCTGGGACTGAACGCCAACGTCAACAGTCTGTATGGGCAGACTGGCGGCGCATCGGCGCACGAGACCGATTACAGCGCCGGGCTGGCCGCGAGCTATGAACTGGATTTCTGGGGCAAGAACCGCGACCTGGCCGATGCCGCCGATGCGGCACGGGCCGCCAGCGCCGCCGACCGCCGCACCGTGGCGCTGACCGTCACCGGCAGTGTCGCCAATGCTTATTTCCAGTTGCTGGCGCTGCGCGACCGCATCGCCGTGGCGCAGGCCAACCTGCAATCCTCGCAATCCATCCTGAACGTGGTGCAGCGGCGGGTGACGGCGGGCTATGCGCCGGCGGCCGACCTGCTGCAGGAGCGCGCCAACATGGCGGGCCAGCAGGCAGCCCTTCCGGCGCTGCAGCAGCAGGAGCTGGAGACCCGCGATTCCCTGGCGATCCTTTTGGGTCGCCCGCCCGAAGGCTTCACGGTCACTGGCACCGGCCTGGAACACATCACCGCGCCCCTGGTGACGCCGGGCCTGCCGTCGCAGCTTTTGACCCGCCGGCCCGACATCGCCACGGCCGAGGCCAACCTTCTCGCCGCGCATGCCAATCTGGAGGCGGCGCGCACCGCCTTTCTGCCTGGAATTACGCTGAACGCGTCGGCCGGATTGCAATATCCCGCCCTGGCTGCCGCCATCGAAACCTTGCCGGGCCTTGGCTTCGGGGCGGCGATCGGCGCCGCGCTGGTGCAGACGATTTTCGACGGGGGACGGAACCAGGCGATCACCGACGAGGCGCGCGCGCACGAGGAAGAATTGCTGGCGGCTTACCGCGCCGCGGTTCTGAACGCATTTTCCGATGTCGAGAATGCGCTGGGCAACGTGAACCACCTGTCGGCCCAGGAAGCGGCGCTGCGCGAGCAGGTCACGCAGGCGGAAAAGGTGCTGGGCGCCGCGCGGCGGAAATACATCGCGGGCTATTCAGACTTCCTGATCGTGACCGACGCCGAGCGCAGCCTGTACACCGCGCGCGACCAGCTTGCCGATATCAGGCGGGCGCGGCTGGCGGCCTCGGTGGCGCTGTACAAGGCGCTGGGCGGCGGACAACCGGCGCGCGATTAGGCAGGCGCTTTTTGAAAGCCGCTCCGGCTTACGCCGACGCCTTGGTGGCCTTCAGCAGCTTGAGAAGCTGCGGATGCAGGTTTTCGTTGGCCGCCAGCACCGTGCCCTGGGTCAGCATCTCGGCACCGCCGCGCAGGTCGGTGATCATGCCGCCCGCCTCGCGCACCAGCACGATGCCCGCCGCGATGTCCCAGGATTGGAGGCTGTGTTCCCAGAAGCCGTCGAAACGCCCGGCCGCAACATAGGCCAGGTCCAGCGAGGCCGAGCCGAAGCGTCGGATGCCGGCGGTGACGTTCATAACCTCGGCCATTTCGGCGGCGGCGCGGGCATGGCCTTCTTTTCCCAGGAAGGGAAGGCCGGTGGCGATCACTGACGGCGCCAGTTCCTTGCGGGCGGCGACGCGCAACCGCTTGTTGTTGAGATAGGCGCCATGGCCCTTCTCGGCGGTGTAGAGGTCGTCGGTGACGGGATTGTAGACCACGCCCGACACCATCTGGCCTTCGCGCTCTAGCCCAATGGAGATGGCGAAGTGCGGAATGCCGTGCATGAAGTTGGTGGTGCCGTCGATGGGATCGATGATGAAGCGGTGGGTCTTGTCGGCGCCCTGGACCGCGCCGCCTTCCTCGCCCAGAAAACCATAGCCGGGACGGGCCTTGGACAATTCCTCGATCAGGATCTTTTCGGTGCGCTTGTCGGCGCTGGTGACGAAGTCGGCCGGGCCCTTCATGGAGATCTGGAGATTTTCCAGCTCATTGAAATCGCGCACCAGCGGGCGGCCGGCCTTGCGGGCGGCGGCGACCATCACGTTCAGGGCAGGGGAGATATAGGCCATGGCTTAGTCCGCCCTGCGCACATAGGAGCCGTCTTCAGTGGCGACGATGATCTTCTCGCCCGCGCCGATGAAGGGTGGCACCTGGATCTTCAGGCCATTCTCTAGCACGGCGGTCTTGTAGGACGGGGCGGCGGTGCCGCCTTTCATCACCGGATCGGCCTCGGCCACCAGCAGGGTCACCTGCACCGGCAGCTTGATGCCGATGGGCCTGTCTTCATACAGGTTCACCAGGGTCTTCATGCCGTCCTGCAGGAACTTGGCCTGGTCTTCGCCCACGAAATCCACCGCCAACTCGATCTGCTCGTAATTCTCCATGTCCATGAAGGTGAGCATGTCGTCACTGGCGTAGAGGAACTGGAAGTCCTTCTTGTCCAGGATCGCTTCGTCCACCGCTTCGTCCGAGCGGAAGCGCTGGTTCAGCTTGGTGCCTGTGGTGATGTTCTTGAGTTCGACCTGATTGTAGGCGCCGCCCTTGCCGGGCTTGACCTTGACGGTCTTCACCGCGATCCACAGGCCGCCTTCGTAATTGATCAGGGTGCCGGGACTGATTTCGTTGCCGGTGATCTTGGACATGGGAATCGCCCCTCCTCGGGGCGCGGGTGAAGGTTCAGCAGGTTCAAACAGCGCTCAAGTAGCGAAGCGGTAGCGCATCAATGAAGCGCGGGCGGGTGATACCAGTCTAGAAGCAGTAATGCCAGCAGGAATAGCCTGCACCCAGGGTGCAATAGACCAGCAGGGCAATAACCATAAGGGCCACACCATCGGCCCAGCGCGGGCCCTTGGGGCGGAAAAGGCCGCAGGCAAAGCCCAGGGCCAGCAGCGCCACCACGGGTACGATCACGAAGGGGATGTACCAATGGGCCTGGAACCAGAGGGACTCCGCGAACAGGCGGGCATGGACCCAGTCGGCGGCGAGATTGACGGCATAGGCGACCAGCACGCCCAGGAAGGTGAAGCCGAGCAGCCTCTCTCTCATGGGTGGTTGGCAATCATGCGAACAGCGCGTTGAACTGGCGCACCGCCTCGCGCGGGCCGTCGCAATGCTCCCACACCCCCGCCGAGACGGCGAGGAAGTCGGCGCCGGCCGCGACGAGCGCCGGGGCGTTCTGCACCGTGATGCCGCCGATGGCGACGCACGGCACCACCATCATCTCGCCCCACCAGCGCAGCAATTCGATATCGGCCTGGGTCCTGGGCTCTTTAGTCCGGGTGGGAAAGAACGCGCCGAAGGCGACATAGTCGGCGCCGGCTTCCGCCGCTTCCATCGCCAGGTGCCGGCTGTCGTGACAGGTGACGCCGACAATGCCGTTTGGCAGGGCGGCGCGCGCCTGGTCGTACGAGGCGTCTTCCTGTCCGACATGCGCGCCATCGCAGCCCAGTTCGGCGGCGAGATCCGGGCGGTCATTGAGGATGAAGGCCGTACCGGCCGCCTGCACGGCAGGGCGCAGCATGTCGGTGGCGCGGCGGATTTCGTCGTCGCTGACATCTTTCAGGCGCAGCTGGAAAGAGGCGACATCACCGCCACCAAGGGCTTCCTGCAGCGGACCCAAAAAATTCGCCGCCGAGAGCTTCGGCGGCGAAATCAGATAGAGTCTGCAGTCGCTCAAGCGGCTTTCTTTTCGGCAGCTTGCGTCCACTTGCCCAGCGAGGCCAGGCTGTTCATGGCGGCGCGATGGGCGAAAGCGGCCTGTCCGGCGGCGACATTTTCCGCCTTGCCCGACCAGGCGGCCTGCGGCGCGGCCTGCAGGGCGCGGCCATAGGAGAAGGTCAGCGCCCAGGGCAGGTTGCCGATGGCATTCATGGCCGACAGATGCGCGGTGGCTTCCTCGTCCGACTGGCCGCCCGACAGGAAGGCGATGCCCGGCACCGCGCCCGGCACGCAACGCTTCAGGATCTTGATGGTGCGCTCGGCCACTTCCTCGACACTGTTCTGCTTGGGGCACTTCTTGCCCGGCACCACCATGTTGGGCTTCAGGATCATGCCTTCCAGCTTCACATTGGCAAAAAACAGCTCCTGGAAGACTTCCTTCAGGATCCATTCGGTGACGCCTTCGCAGGCTTCGATGGTGTGCGCGCCGTCCATCAGCAGTTCCGGCTCGACGATCGGCACGATGCCGTTCTCCTGCGCCAGCGCCGCATAGCGGGCCAGGGCATGCGCATTGGCATGGATGGCGTTGTGGCTGGGGGTGGGCATGCCGTTGCCGCCCGCGCCGATCTCGTAAACGCCGCGCCACTTGGCAAAGCGTGCGCCCAGCTTGTGATATTCGACAAAGCGCTCGCGCAGCCCGTCCAGGCCTTCGGTGATGGTATCGCCGTCCGCCGCGCCGGCCAGGGGTTTGGCGCCCTTGTCCACCTTGATGCCCGGAACGCTGCCCGCCGCTTCGATCAGCTTGACAAGTGGGGTGCCGTCCTTGGCCTTCTGGCGGATGGTCTCGTCGAACAGTATGACGCCGCCGATATGGTTCTTCATCGCCGTGTCGGTGCGGAACAGCAGCTCGCGATAGTCGCGGCGGTTGTCCTCATTGTTCTCCACGCCGATCTTGTCGAAGCGCTTCTGGATGGTGCCGGTGGATTCATCGGCCGCCAGGATGCCCTTGCCGGGCGCGACCATCTTCTTGGCAATCGTGTTCAGTTCGTCGAGATTCATTGTCTGCTCTACTCTCTATTTTACCGATAGCGCATCAACGCCCGGCAGTGTCTTGCCTTCCAGCCATTCCAGGAATGCCCCGCCCGCGGTCGAGACATAGGTGAAGTCGTCTTCCACGCCGGCATGGGCCAGCGCCGCGACGGTATCGCCGCCGCCGGCCACGCTCAACAGTTGCCCCTTTTTTGTCGCATCGGCCACGGCCCTGGCCGCGGCGACCGTGCCGGCGTCGAAGGGCCGGGTCTCGAAGGCGCCGAAGGGGCCGTTCCATACCAGGGTGCGGGTGCCGGCGAGGCGGTTTTCGAACGCCTTGATGGAATCAGGACCGACATCCAGCACCATCTCGTCTGCCGCAATGTCCGACACCGGGCAGGTGCGATGGGCGGCGCCGGCCTTGAATTCCTTCGCCACCACCACGTCGGTGGGCAAGAGGATGGCGGCGCCGGCTTCATTGGCGGCATGGACGATCTTGCGCGCGGTTTCCATGTGATCGGGCTCGTACAGAGACTTGCCGACCTTCACGCCTTCGGCGGCCAGGAAGGTATTGGCCATGGCGCCGCCGATCACCAGCGTCTCGACCCGCGCCACCAGATTTTCCAGCAACGCGATCTTGGTGGAGACCTTGGCGCCGCCGACCACCGCCAGCAGCGGACGCTCGGGGTTGCCCAGCGCCTTTTCAAGGTGGCTCAGTTCAGCCTGCATGGAGCGGCCGGCCGCATTGGGCAGAAGATGCGCCACGCCTTCGGTGCTGGCATGGGCGCGGTGCGCGGCACTGAAGGCGTCGTTGACGAAGATGTCGCCCAGCGCGGCCAGCTCTTTGGCCATGCCCGCGTCATTGTCTTCCTCGCCCTTGTGGAAGCGGGTGTTTTCCAGGAGCAGCACGTCACCGTCTTTCAGCGCGGCGACGGCAGCTTCGGCTTTCGGCCCAATGCAATCGTCCGCGAAGGCGACCTTGCGGCCCACCGCGTCGGACAAAGGCTGCACCAGAACTTTCAGCGACATGGACGGCACGATCTTGCCCTTGGGCCGGTCGAAATGGCTGAGCACGATGACACGCGCGCCCTTGTCGGCCAGTTCCTTGATGGTCGGCGCCTGACGCGCGATGCGGGTGGCGTCTGTCACCACGCCGTCCTTCACCGGCACGTTCAGGTCGGCGCGCACCAGCACACGCTTGCCCTTCACGTCCAGGTCATCGAGCGTCCTGAACGGCATCAGATCAGCTTGCCCATCGCCACGGCGGTGTCGGCCATGCGGTTGGAGAAGCCCCATTCATTGTCGTACCAGGTCATGATCGACACGAAGGTACCGTCCATCACCTTGGTCTGGTCCAGCGCGAAGCTGGAGGAAGCCGGGTTGTGATTGAAGTCCACCGACACCAGCTTGTCGTGCACCACGTCCAGAATGCCCTTCAGCGGGCCCAACGCGGCGCCCTTGATGGCATCATTGATTTCCTGAGCGCTGGTCGCCTTTTTGGCGATGAACTTCAAATCCACCAGCGAGACGTTCGGGGTCGGCACGCGCACGGACACGCCATCCAGCTTGCCCTTCAGTTCGGGCAGCACCAGACCGACGGCCTTGGCGGCGCCGGTGGAGGTGGGGATCATCGACAGCGCCGCGGCGCGGGCGCGGTACAGGTCCTTGTGCATCTGGTCTAGCGACGGCTGGTCGTTGGTATAGCTGTGGATGGTGGTCATCATGCCACGCTCGATGCCGACGGCATCGTTCAGCACCTTGGCCACCGGCACCAGGCAGTTGGTGGTGCAGCTGGCGTTGGACACGATCAGCATGTCCTTGGTCAGCTTGTCATGGTTGACGCCATAGACCACGGTCAGGTCGGCATTCTCGCCGGGCGCGGAAATCAGCACGCGCTTGGCGCCGGCTTGCAGGTGCAGCGCAGCCTTGTCGCGCGCCGTGAAGATGCCGGTGCATTCCAGCGCGATGTCCACGTTCAGTTCCTTGTGCGGAAGCTCGGCCGGGTTCTTGATCGCGGTCACCTTCATCTTGTGGCCGGCGGCGATCATGAACTCACCATCCACGCTCACCTGGGCGGGGAAGCGGCCATGCACGCTGTCATAGCGCAGCAGATGGGCGTTGGTTTCGATGGGCCCCAGATCATTGACGGCCACGACTTCGATATCGCGGCGGCCCGATTCCACGATGGCCCGCAGGACCAGGCGGCCGATGCGGCCAAAGCCGTTGATTGCAACACGCAAAGCCATGTCGTTCTCCTGAATTACTTGAGCAGTTTCTTCGCCGCGGCCACCGCGGCGTCGGCGGTGATGCCGAACTTGGCATAGACATCCTTGTAGGGGCCGCTGGCGCCGAAGCTTTTCATGCCGATAAAGGCCCCGCCGTCACCCAGCAGGTCGGAACCGATGTAACGGTCCCAGCCTTCGCGCACGCCCGCCTCGATCGCGACCTTCACGGTACCCGGACCTAGTACTTCCTTGCGATAGCCTTCGCTCTGTTCCTCGAACAGCTTCCAGCACGGCATCGACACGACGCGCGAGGGAAGGCCTTCGGCGGCCAGCTTCGCACGAGCTTCGACCGCCAGGCTGACTTCGGTGCCGGTGGCCAGGAAGGTGACCTTGGCATCGGCATCGCCGATCAGTTCATAAGCGCCCTTGGCAGAGAGATTTTCGCTGGTGTGATAGTCGCGCACGGTCGGCACATCCTGGCGAGAGAAGGCGATCAGGCTGGGGCGCTTGTCGTTCTTCAGCGCCAGGTCCCAGCATTCGGCGGTTTCCACGCCGTCGGCGGGACGCATCACCAGAAGATCGGGAATCGCGCGCAAGGCCGCCAGATGCTCGACCGGCTGATGCGTCGGCCCGTCCTCGCCCACGCCGATGGAGTCATGGGTCATCACGAACACCACGCGAATACCCATCAGGGCGGCGAGGCGGATGGAGGGGCGGCAATAGTCGGAAAACACCATGAAGGTGCCGCCATACGGGATGACGCCGCCATGCAGCGCCATGCCGTTCATCGCCGCGCACATGCCATGCTCGCGAATGCCATAATGGATATAGCGGCCGTTGAAGTTGCCGGGGCTGACTTCCACCAAACCCTTGCTGCGGGTGTTGTTGGACGGCGTCAGGTCGGCGCTGCCGCCGATGGTGTTCTGCAACTCGCCATTGATCACCTCCAGCGCCTTTTCCGACATCTTGCGAGTGCCGGCGGCGGGCTTTTCGGCCGACAGCTTGGCCTTCAGGTCGATCAGCGCCTCGGACAACGAGGCCGGGATCACATCGTTGATCGTGTCGTCAAATTCTTTGGCATGTTTGCTGGCGGCTTTGCGCGCCGTCCAGGCGTCATAGTCCTTCGCGCCGGTCTGGCCGATGGCGTGCCACTGGTTCAGCACATCGTCGGGCACGATGAAGGGCTCGAACTCCCAGCCCAGTTCCTTGCGCGCGGCGGCGACCACTTCGGCACCCGGGGCATCGCTGTGCGCCTTCTGGGTGCCCTGGCGGCCGGTGAGGCCAAAGCCGATGATGGTGCGGCAGGCGATCATCACCGGCTTGTCGGCGGTCTGCGCCTTTTCCAGTGCGCGGAAAATGTCGGCGGCGTCATGGCCGTCGCAGGAGTCCACGATCCAGCCTTCGGACTTGAAGCGCTCCAGTTGGTCGGTGCAGGACGATAGCGATAGCGCGCCGTCGATGGTGATGTTGTTGTTGTCCCACAGCACGATCAGGTTGGAGAGCTTGAGATTGCCGGCCAGGCCAATCGCCTCGTGGCTGATGCCTTCCATCAGGTCGCCGTCGCTGGCGATGACATAGGTCTTGTGATTGACCAGATCGTTGCCAAAGCGGGCGTTCAAAATGCGCTCGGCCAGCGCCATGCCCACGGCATTGGCGATGCCCTGGCCCAAGGGGCCGGTGGTGGTCTCGATGCCGGGCAGGTGGCCATATTCGGGATGGCCGGCGGTGGGGCTGCCGACTTTGCGGAAATGCTTGAGGTCTTCGATCGTGACCTTGGGATAGCCGGTCAGCCACAGCAGGGAATAGAGCAGCATCGAACCATGGCCGGCCGACAGCACGAAGCGGTCGCGGTCGGGCCAGGCCGGCTGGGCGGCGTCGAATTTCAGGAAGCGCTGGAAGAGGACGGTGGCGACATCGGCCATGCCCAGGGGCAGGCCGGGATGACCCGACTTGGCGGTTTCCACCCCATCCATGGAAAGGGCCCGGATGGCGTTGGCGAGGCGGCGGGTATGGGCCTGATCGGGCAGGGTCATTTCACGGTTCCCGGCGTGGGTGGTGGGTGGCTTTAGCGAGGGGGCGGCGCCCCCGTCAATGGCCGATGGCATGCCCTTAACGCGTATCGGTTGACCCAATTTCCCATGAGGGCCTAAGGTCTTGGGGCAATTTGAGAATGAGGCAGGCATGAGCCGGTTGGATTTGGCCGCCGAACGTTTCCAGGCCGCCCTGGAAAGCCTCGAAAATGCGGCCGGATCGGTGGGCGAAAGCCTGGACACGGCCGCCAAGCTGCCCGAGCGGGTGGCGGAACTTGAAGCCGAGCGCGAACAGCTGCTGGCCAAGATTGCGGAACTCGAAGACGAAATCGGCGCGCTGTCCGGCCTGACCGAGGAAGTCGAAGGCCGCCTGGATGGCGCCATCGGCGAAATCCGCGCCGCGTTGGCGAGGTAACCTGATGCCCCTCGTAAACGTCATGGTCAACAGCCGCGCCTACACCATCGCCTGCGATCAGGGCGAGGAAGAACATCTCAAGGAACTCGCCGCCCATGTCGACGCCAAGGCGCGCGAAGTGCTGGGTTCCGTCGGTCAGGTGGGCGATGCCAGGTTGCTGCTGATGGCGGCGCTGCTGATCGCCGATGAACATCATGACATGTCCGGCAAGGTTGGCGCCGGAGCCGAAAGCGAGAAGCAAAGCCTGCATTTGCGCGCCGAAGCCGCTGAAAGCGCCACCGCCGATATACTGGAAAGCGCTGCCAAAAGACTGGAAGACATTGCAGCAAGGCTGGCGCACGCCTAGGCCGGGATCTTTTGCGCCGTGGGTTCGTCGCGCGTACTCAAGTGCGTTAAGCACGCTCCGCGCGACGCTCCTGCCCACGTCCCAAAATCTCTCCGGCCTCCTTCCATATGAAGGTAACAGGGCTTACATTACGCCCGGACGGTCACTGTCTCGCGCGTCAGGTTGCGATGCCCAGGGGCCTTAATTGTACTCATCGGGAGTTGTCCCTGCCTGGGATCGTGGTCCCGGGCACACGACGCCCACCTGCACTTGCAGGCCCATGAGATCCGATACCAACGGCAAGTACGGTACCGTCCGCTTTGTTTTCCGGTAAACCAGATCTGAGACGGGCGGCTCGGGCGCGGCGCAAAGCGCTGGCGCGCACCGATTTCGCGTTGGCCATTACGCCCTTTGCCGAAGATCTTGGTTTGAAACCCGGCACTGTCGTGGGCGGCTATCATGCCCATCACGATGAAGCCGATCCGGCGCTGTTGCTGGCGCGGCTGGTGGAGATGGGTGCTTCGATCGCCTTTCCCCGCGTCATTAAGGACCAGCCGCTGGAATTTCATCTTGTGCCCGATGGGGAAGTGTTGGAACCGGGTTCTTTCGGCATTCCCGAACCCCTGGGCCACTGGCCGCGCGCGGCGCCGGATGTGCTCCTGGTGCCGCTGCTGGCCTTTGATGCCAAGGGGCACCGGCTGGGCTATGGCGGCGGCTTCTATGACCGCACTTTGGCAGCCCTGAAAATCCCTGCCATCGGGATCGCCTATGCCGGGCAGGAGGCGGATTCGATTCCCCATGAGGCCCATGATAGGACCCTCGACATGGTCCTTACCGAGCAGGGTATCAGGCGTTTTCGATGAACATTCTTTTCCTGGGCGACATTATCGGCAAGCCGGGGCGTGATGCGCTGTATGCCGAGCTGCCGCGCCTGCGCCAGTCCCTCAAGCTCGATCTGGTCATTGCCAATGGCGAAAATGCGGCCGGTGGCTTTGGCATCACTCGCGCCATCGCCGAGGAGTTCTTCGGCATCGGCGTGGACGTGATCTCCACCGGCAATCACTGGGCCGACCAAAAAGAGATCTTCACCTATATCGATACCGAGGACCGCATCCTGCGGCCCGCCAATTATCCCAAGGGCACGCCGGGGCGCGGCGCCAATCTGTATCAGACACCGGCCGGCAGTGTGCTGGTGATCAATGCCATGGGCCGGGTGTTCATGGACGCGCTGGACGATCCCTTTGCCGCGGTGGACCGCGAACTGAACGCCTGCCCGTTGGGCGAAGGTGCCGACGCCATCGTGGTGGACATGCATTGCGAGGCGACATCCGAGAAGATGGCGATGGGCCATTTCTGCGACAGCCGCGCCAGTTTTGTTGTCGGTACGCATCAGCATGTACCCACCGCCGATGCGCAGATCTTGCCTGGCGGCACCGCCTACCAAACCGATGCCGGCGCCTGTGCCGATTACGACTCGGTGATTGGCATGGACAAGGCCGAGCCGCTGCAGCGTTTCACCCGCAAGTTATCGTCCCAGCGTTTCACCCCTGCCACCGGTCCCGCCACCCTGTGCGGCGTGTTCGTGACGACGGGCGCCAAGGGACTTGCGACGCGCATTGAACCGGTGCGCGTGGGCGGACGGCTGAAACAGACGTTGCCGGAGCTTTAGACGCGGTTGAAAAATCGCACCGGGATGCCGATGTCCCGGTTGCAGCTTTTGCGTTGCCCCGATGTTGCCAGCCTTATTTGTCTCGCATGGGGCTCCCACCCTGCCGTTTGACGACGTCCCGGCGCGCGATTTCCTGCGCGGACTGGGACAGCAGCTCGGCAAGCCGCGCGCCATTGTGGTCGCTTCGGCACACTGGGATACCGATACGCCTCAGGCCAATGCGGTGCCGGTCAATGACACGATCCATGACTTTGGCGGCTTCCCGCAGGCGCTGTATGAAATCCGCTATCCGGCGCCGGGCGACGCGCTGCTGGCGCGGGAAATCACCGCCCTGACCGGCGGCAAGGTGGATACCGTGCGCGGACTGGATCACGGCGCCTGGGTCCCCTTGATGCTGATGTATCCCAGGGCCGATGTGCCGGTGGTGCAAGTGTCGGTGCAAAGCCACAAGGGCGCGGGCCATCACATCGCGCTGGGCCGCAGCCTTGCGAAACTGCGCGACGACAACGTGCTGGTTATGGGATCGGGCGGCTTTGTCCACAATCTGCGCCGCATCGCGCCGCCGGGCGCGCCCGAGCCGGCCTGGTCGCGAGAGTTTTCCGGCTGGATGCATGAAAAGCTGATGGCGGGCGATGGGGCGGCGCTAAGTGATTATCGCGTTCAGGCACCGTATGCGGTTCAGGCGCAGCCGACCGAGGAACATTTCATGCCGCTGTTCGTGGCGCTGGGCGCGGGCGGCAAGGCCGAACGCCTGCACAGCAGCGCCACCTTCGGGTCGCTGCGCATGGATGCCTACAGCTTCGCCTAGTTTCGCCGTACACCAATCTTGGGCAGCGGGCGTTTGGGCTCCTGAAGACGCGCCGCTTTCTGGTCTTCAATCTTCTGCCAGGCCTCCTGCTGCCTGTGGTGCTTCGCCATGGCCTGGTGCATCACGCAGAAGCCAACCGGTGGCCCATCGCTGGGCGGACAGATCGGTGGCACATAGTGATCCTCGGCATACTGCTCCTGCCACAGCGCTTCATCCTTGGCGTGGCTGCGCGGCTGGGTTGCCAGATCGTTATCGTCCCGCTTGGCCATGCCTTCGCCGGGTTTGGGGCAATTGGCGCGTTCGTCCGGCGTCAGCTCGGCATAATGCTCCGGCGCGCAGCCGAACAGCGAACGGCCGAAGCCGGCGATGCCGCCGGGCGGGGCCAGTGGCGCGAGCATCACCGGCGGGGCGGAGGGCGGCGGCGACACGATGGGCGGCGCGGTGCTGAGGGTGCTGGGCGGCCGCGCATCGATGGTGGTCGGCTTGGGCGGCGCAATCGGTGGCAATAGCAGGAGCGTTTCACGTTCCATCGCCGGCCGCACCAGCCGCGACGGCGTCAGCAACACCAGCAGCAGGAATGTGGCTTGCACCAGCAGCGCCAGCACCGCACCACTCGCGCGGCGGCGCCAGGTTGCGCGTGGCATTGGACGCTGCGTCTGCCTGTCCAGCAAAGCCAAAGCTCGCGCTTACCTCGCGCTCAGAATATAGCGGCCGCGCGCGTTAGGAAGCGTCTTTATCGCGGAACATAGGCCGCCCCGCCGGCCTGCTGGCGGGCGAGGTCCTTGTCGAAGGCGGCTTCCGCCTTCTGAACCATGTCCGGCAATTCCTTAGCGTCGATGAAGGGATTGGGCGCGCCGGGTTTCACCCTGGCCAGCTTCTCGGCCATGTGGAACTGGACGCCATGCGGCGCCAGGAAAATATCGGCATCCATCTTCTTCAATCGCGCGAAGCTGGCGCGATAATCGGACACGATGGTGGGATAGGCCAGCTTGCCGGCGATGGGGTTGCCCGCCACGCTGATGGAGCAGAAGAACATCACCTTGTAGGTCACGCCCGCCTCTACCAGCGGCATGGTCCAAGTGGTGCAGCCTTTGGTGTGGCTGGGCATGACGTTTGCCGTCAGGGTGACGCCGCCCAGGCTTACGCGATCACCATCCTTCACTACGCGGTCGGCCTTAACCGGGGCGGTGTCGATCAGGGAGGAGGGGCCATAGGGAATATGGCCGCTTTCCAGGAAGGGCGCATCGCCGCTACTGGCGATGAACTTGGCGCCGGTGTCGGCTTTCAGTTTCGCCAGCCCGCCGGAGTGATCGAAATGGGCGTGGCTGTTGAGCAGGTATTTCACGTCCGACAGCTTGAAGCCCAGCGCCTGGATGTTCTTCTCGATGAAGGGCGCCGATTCCGGCAATCCGCCATCGGTCAGGATGTTGCCCTTGGGCGTCACGATCAGGAACGCGCTGACCCCCGCCATGCCGACGTAATAGATGTTGCCGATCACATGGAACGGCTTCTGCGGCACGCTCCACTCGGCGCGTTCTTTCACGAACGGCAATTCGGCATGCGCAGGGACGGCCAGCATCAGAACTGCGGCAGCGGCAAGAAAAGGCTTCATGTGTTTACAGGTCCTGCTTTGACGGCTTTCCATCCTGCCACGACGAAGGCGATCAGCACCACGCCTTGCACCGCACCGAACACCGGGCCTGCGGGCGGGATGCTGGGCGCCAGGGCATGCAGCGCCGAAATCTTGATGAAGGACTGGATCACCAGCACGAAGACATTGAGATACAGCGCCAGGGTGGCGGTGATCACATAGGTCGCGCGCCAGCGTCCGGCCAGGTGGCGGCCATAGATGGCGAACAGCGCCACGGCCAGGATGATCAGCGAGATGGCGCCGATCACCATGGCGGGGGTGACACTGGCATTCTTGAACAGAAAGCCGGTGACGCTGACCAGCACCGTCAGCCCCAGGAAAATGCCGGTCAGGGTAACGGGGGTGTGGCCCTTCATCATGGCGGCCAGTACCGGCAAGCCGGTGATGATGGCGGCCAGGCAAATGGCGAGATGAACGAGTGTCAGCGGGTCCGTGGCGAGCTGGGTCATCGTGGTTCCCCGGAAATGGGGGCTTTCAAATGGCGGCTATCCTGCCCGGGGGGCTGCGGGCTTGAAAAGAGGCCCCGGACGCGAGTATCTCACCGGCCAACAGGGAAAAGACCAGATGGCCGGCCATAGTCAGTTCAAGAACATCATGTTCCGCAAGGGCAAGCAGGACAAGGAGCGCTCCAAGCTCTTTGCCAAGCTCTCCCGCGAAATCACCGTGGCGGCCAAGTCGGGCCTGCCCGACCCGGCGCACAATCCGCGCTTGCGCACCGCCATCATCGCCGCCAAGCAGGAATCTGTTCCCAAGGACAACATCGCCCGTGCCATCGCCAAGGCGACCGGCGGCGATGCCGAGAATTATGACGAGATCCGCTATGAGGGCCGCGGCCCCGGCGGCACTGCCATCATCATCGAGACCATGACCGACAATCGCAACCGCACCAGCGCCGATGTGCGCGCCGCCTTTTCCAAGTATGGCGGGGCGATGGGCGAGACCGGCTCGGTCAGTTTCATGTTCGACCATGTCGGTGTCATCTCCTATCCCGCCGACAAGGGCAGCGAGGACGCGATGCTGGAAGCCGCCCTGGAATGCGGTGCCAATGAATGTGTCTCCACCGCCGAGGGCCATGAATTCCTCACCGGCATGGAAGACTTCGCCACCGTGCGCGATGCGCTGGAAGCCAGGCTGGGCGCGCCCGCCAGCGCTGCCATCATCTGGCGGCCCCAGAACACGGTGGCGGTGCCCGATGACGCGGGCGAGACCTTGATGAAACTGATCGAGGTCCTGGATGACCATGACGATGTGCAGAATGTCTATGGCAATTACGAATTCAGCGACGCGCTGATGGCCAAGCTGGGTGGGTGAGGCGCGGCCCGCGATACGCGGGTGAGCAAGTCCAGTGGACTTGCGAAAGCGCCGAACGGTCGCGAGCCAAAGCGAGCGGCCGGAGGATTTTCCGTCATTTCTTGACGTTCTGTAATAATCGCGCTCACACTGCGCCCCGGGAAAACATCCGGGGGCCTGCCATGAAAATCACCTTTGCGATTGCGTCTGCTGTTTTGATCCTGTCCGCGGGCGCGGCATTCGCCCAACGCGGCGGCGACACCATTCCCATGCGGGATGGCAGCACGATCGTCACGGTCGGTGGCGGCTGCCTTGTGCAGTATGGCGCGCGTGGCCAGCGCATCAACAATGCCAATCGCTGCAACGACGACGATATGCGCCGTGCCGACCAGATCATGTCCGGCGGCGGCAGTTATGGTGGCGGCTATGGCGGCGGCCAAGGCTTTGGCGGCGGTGCGCCGGGCGGTTCCTGGGCACAGTCCTGCCGCGGCGGCGGCATGCGCGGCGACGTCTTCCATGCCGATTGCCGCACGGCCGACGGACGCATGAATTCCACCGTCCTGGACATGCGCAATTGTCCCAGCAACCAGGCGGAAAACCGCAACGGCTCGCTGGTCTGCCGCTAAGGCGCCGATTGCCATTCCATGGCCATGCTGCCGCCCTATAGTGGCGGCATGGAACATGGCTCGCCCCTTATCGCCGTTCTGGTCATCGGCATCGGCCTGGCCTTTGTGCTGGGCACCATAGCGCAACGCTTCAAGCTGCCGCCGCTGGTGGGCTATCTGCTAGCCGGGGTGGTGGTGGGACCATTCAGCCCCGGGGTGGTGATCGACCAGCACCTGACCTTGCAGCTCGCCGATATTGGCGTGGTGCTGCTGATGTTCGGCGTGGGCCTGCATTTCAAGCCGCAGGACCTGATGGAGGTCAAAGCCATCGTGGTGCCCGGCGCGGTGCTGCAGATGGCCTGTGTCACGGCGCTGGGACTGGCTGCGGGCCAGGCCTTCGGCTGGCCCTGGGGCCAGGGGCTGGTGCTGGGCCTGTGTCTGTCGGTGGCGTCCACGGTGGTGGTGATGCGCGCCCTGCAGGACCGGCGATTGACGGAAACACGGCGCGGCAAGCTCGCGGTCGGCTGGCTGGTGGTGCAGGACCTTCTGACCGTGCTGGTGCTGGTGGTACTGCCGCCCATCGCCGCGGCGCTGAAGGGCGGCGAGATCCAGGCGGGCGAGCTGGCGCGCAGCCTGGGCCTGACCTTCGGCAAGCTGGCGCTGTTCGCGGCCCTGATGCTGGTGATCGGGCGGCGCGTCATCCCCGCCATGCTGCATTACATCGCCCATACCGGCAGCCGCGAACTTTTCCGCCTGGCGGTTCTGTCGGTGGCGCTGAGCGTGGCTTTTGCCGCGTCTTATCTGTTCGGCGTCTCCATCGCGCTGGGTGCCTTCTTCGGCGGCATGATCCTGGCGGGTTCGCAACTGTCGCAGCGCGCGGCCGAGGAATCCCTGCCGCTGCGCGATGCCTTCGCGGTGCTGTTCTTCGTCTCGGTGGGCATGCTGTTCAATCCCCATGTGGTGGTGGATGAGCCGGGCGCGCTGGCGCTGACCTTCGCCATCGTGCTGGCGGGCGGCCTGATCTGTTATCTGCTGCTGCGCCTGTTCGGCGTGAAGAGCGCCAGCGCCGTCACCATCGCCGTTTCCCTGACGCAGATCGGCGAATTCTCCTTCATCCTGGCGGACCTGGGCATCGGACTGGGGGTCCTGACCGAAAAGGCGCGCGATCTCATTTTGGGCGCTTCGATCCTTTCGATTTTCCTCAACCCGCTTTTGTTCGCTGCTGCGGCCAAACGCGAAGCCTCAACCCGGCTGCCGCCCGAGCCCGACATCCCCAAGCCCGCGCCGGAGCCGACCGCGCTCACCGGCCATGCCGTGCTTGTGGGCTATGGCCGGGTGGGAAAACTGATCGCGCAGGGCGTCAAGGACATGCCCCTGCTGGTGGTGGAGGAGGGCGCGGTGGGGGATCTGGGCATTGAGCATATCCGGGGCAATGCGGCCCGCGACGATGTGCTAGCCGCCACCAACCTGGCCGGCGCCCGGCTGCTGTTCGTCGCCATCCCGGAGGCCTTCGAGGCAGGACAGATCGTGCAGCAGGCGCGCCGGATCAATCCGCGTCTGACCATCATCGCCCGGGCCCATTTCGACGCCGAGGTCGAACACCTGCGGACCTTGGGCGCCAGCCAGGTGGTGATGGGCGAACGGGAAATCGCCCTGGCCATGCTGGATTTCGCCAGGCCCCAGTAGGCGGGGGCCGAACATAAAGGGTACAAACGGCCCATGACCCTGTCGATTCGCATCCTTGGCCTGGACCCCGGCCTTTCGGCCATGGGCTGGGGCGTGATCGATGTTGAGGGCTCGCGGCTGGCTCATGTCGCGCATGGGGTGATCTCCACCAAGCCGGCCGCCGGGCTGGGCATGCGGCTGATGGCCTTGCACCGCGAATTGTCGGCGGTGATCCATGTCCATGGCCCCGCCGCCATCGCTGTCGAGCAGGCCTTTGTCGCCCGCGATCCCCAGGCCGCACTGAAGCTGGGCCATGCCCGTGCCGTGGCGCTGCTGGCGGCGGCGCAGGCGGGACTTGAGATCGCTGAATATGCCCCCAACCACATCAAGAAGTGCGTGGTGGGCGCCGGGCATGCCGGCAAGGAGCAGGTGCAGTTCATGGTCAAGCGGTTGCTGCCGGCCTGCGGCGTGACGCAGGCCGACGCGGCTGACGCTTTGGCCTGCGCCATCGCCCATGCGCATTTGTCCACCACCCGCGCGCGGATCGTGGTGGCGGCGTCATGATCGGCAAGCTGACCGGTATCGTGGATTCCATCGCCGACGACACGGTGATCCTGGACGTGAATGGCGTCGGTTATCTGGTGCAGTGCCCGGCTTCGACCCTGTCGCGGTTGTCGGTGGGCGCGCCTGCCAGCCTGCTGATCGAGATGAAAGTCAGCGACGACGCCATCAAGCTGTACGGCTTTGGCAGCGCCGAGGAACGCGAATGGTTCCGTCTGTTGCAGACGGTACAGAATGTCGGCGGCAAGGTGGCGCTGGCGGTGCTGTCCACCCTGTCGCCGCGCGACCTGCAGCGCGCACTCGCCCTGGGCGACAAGGCGATGATCGGCCGCGCGCCGGGTGTCGGGCCCAAGCTGGCGCTGCGCATCGCCACCGAACTCAAGGACAAGGCGCCGTCCATGATGCTGGGCGCCGACGATGGCGGTGCGATTGCCATAACGCGCGCCCCGCGCGGGCCGGAGAGCGAGGCGGTATCGGCGCTGGTGCATCTGGGCTACAGCGATGTGCGCGCCACCGAAGCGGTAGCGCGCGCGGTGCAGGCGCTGGGCGAGGAGACCGAGACCGGCGCCCTGATCCGCGAAGCGTTGAAGGGCATGGCGCGATGACAGAGAAGCGCATCGTCGCCCCCGAGCGTACCGAAGACGACACGCTGGAAGCCTCCCTGCGCCCCAAGCGGCTGGCCGATTTCGTCGGTCAGCAACAGGCGCGCGAAAATCTTTCCATCTTCATCGATGCCGCCAAGGCGCGCGCCGAGGCGCTGGATCATGTGCTGTTTCACGGCCCGCCCGGGCTGGGCAAGACGACCCTGGCGCAGATCGTGGCGCGTGAACTCGGTGTGAATTTTCGTTCCACCTCCGGGCCGGTGCTGGCCAAGGCCGGCGATCTGGCGGCGATCCTCACCAATCTGGAGCCGCGCGACGTTCTGTTCATCGACGAAATCCATCGCCTCAACCCCGCGGTGGAGGAAATCCTGTATCCGGCGATGGAGGATTACGAACTGGACCTTGTGATCGGCGAGGGGCCTTCGGCGCGCTCGGTGAAGATCCAGCTGGCGCCCTTCACACTGGTCGGCGCCACCACCCGTTCCGGCCTCATCACCACGCCGCTGCGCGACCGTTTCGGCATCCCGGTGCGGCTGAATTTCTATACGCCCGATGAACTGCTTTCGATCGTCGAGCGCGGCGCCAAGGTGCTGGGCTTCAACCTGACCCGCGAGGGGGCACGCGAGATCGCGGCCCGGTCTCGCGGCACCCCCCGCATTGCCGGGCGCCTGCTCAAGCGGGTGCGCGACTTCGCGGCGGTGGCCAAGCATGCATCCGTCGATGCGAAAATTGCCGATGCCGCGCTGACCCGATTGGAAGTGGATGCCAAGGGCCTGGATGCCTTCGACCGCCGCTATCTGACTTTGATCGCGGAGAATTTCAGCGGCGGCCCGGTGGGTATCGAGACCATCGCCGCGGCGCTGGGCGAGGCGCGCGATGCCATCGAGGACATCGTCGAGCCTTACCTGATGCAGCAGGGCTTGGTGCAGCGCACGCCGCGCGGCCGTATGCTGACCTCGGCGGCCTATGGTCATATCGGCCTGACTTCGCCGCCCCAATCCACGGTCCAGGCCGGACTTTTTGCGGGCGAAAGCGATGACTAAAACGCTCAAAGGCCTCGGCACCTTCGACGGCAAGGTCCATGTCCTGCCTATCGCCGTCTATTACGAGGATACCGACTTGTCGGGTGTGGTCTATCACGCCAATTACCTGCGCTACATGGAGCGCGGCCGCACCGAGTTCTTCCGGCTGGCCGGCATTTCCCGCGCCAACCTGGATGACGAAGAACCCTCGGCCTGGGCCTTGCGCCGCATCGCCGTGGAATATCACCGCCCCGCCAGGCTGGATGACCAGATCGCGGTCCATTCGGTGCTGACCGGCGTGTCCGGGGCACGGATCAATGTGGTCCAGAAGATCTTCTGTGGCGAAATGCTGCTGGTCGAAGGACGGATCGAAGCCTGCATGATCACGTTAACGGGGAAGTTACGCCGGTTGCCCAAAAACGTGCTGGAGACTCTTGCGCCATACGTGACCGCAGAAGAAACTTGAGAATATTCGTCATATTCCGGCCACCATCACGGGCCATGAACCTGTCATAGTCCGTTGGCGCCAAAAGGTTTTTCCATGATCAAGCAGATCGTCGCCGCTTTCCTGATTCTGGTCGCCGCGCCCGCCATGGCGCTCGCACAGGGCGTCCAGAGCGCTCCCATCGCGGCCCCGGTCGGTCCTTCGGCCCAATCTCAGTCCCTAGCGCCGCCGCCCGGCGTCGCCGCCAGCAACGGATCGGCGACCGATGTGCTGGGCAGTTTCTCCATCGTCTCGATGTTCATGCGCGCCGACATCATCGTGAAGGCGGTGATGATCCTGTTGCTGCTGGCCTCGCTATGGTCCTGGACGATCATCTTCAACAAGCTGGTCACCTTGTCGAACCTCAAGCGCAAGGCGCGGCGGTTCGAGAAGCTGTTCTGGTCGGGCCAGTCGCTAGACGAACTCTACCAGGCGTTCGCGGCCAAGAACGACCATCCCCTGGCTGCCATGTTCATCGCCGGCTTGCGCGAATGGCGCCGCGCCTTTGAAGGCGCCAACCCCTTGCGCGAATCCATGATCGGTGGCGTCAAGGAGCGCATCGAAAAGGCGATGAGCGTCACCATCCTGCGCGAGGTGGACGGCATCGAGAAGAATTTGGGGATGCTGGCGACCATCGGTTCGGTCTCGCCCTTTGTCGGCCTGTTCGGCACGGTGTGGGGCATCATGAACAGCTTCTCCGCTATCGCCGCACGCCATGACACGACCTTGGCTGTGGTGGCGCCCGGCATCGCGGAAGCCCTGTTCGCCACCGCGATGGGCCTGCTCGCCGCCATTCCCGCGGTCATCTTCTACAACCGCTTCGTGGCCGAGATCGGCCGTTACGTGAACCAGCTCGACGCCTTCGCGGACGAGTTCTCCGCCATCCTGTCGCGCCAGCTCGACGAAAAGGCCCGCTGATGGCGGGTGGTATCCAGCACACCTCTTCGCGCGGACGCGGCCGGATGCGCCGCCGCGTCATGGCGGAAATCAACGTCACGCCCTTTGTGGACGTGATGCTGGTGCTGCTAATCGTCTTCATGGTCACCGCGCCCCTGCTCACCGTGGGCGTGCCGGTGGACCTGCCCAAGACCAAGGCGCCGGCGCTGGGCCAGGACCGCGAGCCCTTGTCCATCACCGTGCGGCGAGACGGCGCCATCTTCCTGCAGAAGGAGCAGGTGCCCGAAGCCGCCCTGGTAGACAAGCTCACTGCCATCGCCTCCAACGGCTACAACCAGCGCATCTTCGTGCGCGGCGACACCCAGGCCAATTACGGCAAGGTGATGGAAGTGATGGGCATTCTTGCCGCCAGCGGTTTCACCCATATCGGACTGGTTACCGATGTCGCAAAGCCCAAGCCCGACGCGCCGTAAGGTGGCGGCGCAAGCCCCCATGCGGCGTCTGCGTCCCACCACTGCGCGTGGGCCCAGCTTCAGCATCGTGGGCTCGCTGCTGTTTCACGGCCTGATCCTGGCCACCGCCCTGATCACTTTTCATCGCAGCTTCGACACGCCCGAAGAAAGCCATGTCGTGCCGGTGGACCTGGTGACCATCGCCGACACGACCAATGTCGCCGCCCAGGCTCCGCCTACGCCCGAGCCGGAAAAGATGGACATGCCCCAGCCGCCTGCGCTGGAAGCCCCGCCCGAGCCGCACATGCAGGAAGTCGAGCCCGCGCCCGAGCCGCCAGTGCCCGATTTCAAGATCGCCAAGGAAAAGCCCCTGCCGGTGGAAAAGCCCCAGCCCACCAAGAAGGAGATGGCGCAGGATTTTAATGCGTTGCTCAACAAGCTGACCGCGCCGGAAAAGCCGGTAAAGACCGCCAAGGCCGGGCCACGCGTGATCCAGGGCATCGGCGCGGGCAACCTGATGACAGCCGACATCGCCGATGCACTCAAGAGCCAGATCTATCGCTGCTGGTCGCCGCCCACCGGCGCGCCCGACGCGCGCGACCTGATCGTGGACTATGATCTGTCCCTCAATCCCGATGGCTCGGTGGGACGCTTGCAGATGACGCCCGGCACGGCGGCCCATGCGGCCGGCAACGGCTATACCCGCGCCGCCGCAGAAGCCGCCAGCCGCGCCATCTATCAGTGCCAGCCTTACCGGCTGCCGCCTGATCGCTATGCTTTGTGGCGGGAAATCAATCCCTTGCGCTTTGATCCGCGCCAGATGATGGGCCAATAATCGTGGAACCTTCAGGGCCTTGCCATGTTGGAGCCATGTTACTGACGTTCAATATTCGCTGGAGAACAGCATGAAGAAATTTCTGGTCCTGTTTACCGCATTGGCGGCCCTTTGGACGGCCCCCGCCTACGCCGCGCTGCAGGTGGACGTGACCCAGGGCAACGCCCAGCCCCTGCCCATTGCCATTCCCGATTTCCTGGGCGATCCCCAGGTGGGCGCCAATGTCGCCGGCGTCGTGCGCGCCGACCTGGAACGCTCCGGCCTGTTCCGCCCCTTGGACCCGCACGGCTTTGCCGAGCATGTCACCAACATCAACGCCGTGCCCAACTTCGGCAGCTGGCGCGCCATCACCGCCCAGGGCTTGGTGACCGGTCAGGTGACTCAGCAGCCCGATGGCCGGCTGCGGGTGGATTTCCGTCTGTGGGATGTTTTCGGCCAAAGCCAGATGCTGGGCCTGCAATTCTTCACCACGCCCGAGAATTGGCGGCGCATCGCGCACATGGTGTCGGACGCCATTTATGAGCGCATCACCGGCGAGAAGGGCTATTTCGACACCCGCATCGTCTTCATTTCGGAAAGCGGGCCCGCCATCAAGCGGGTCAAGCGGCTGGCGATCATGGACGAGGATGGCGCCAACCCCATCTTCCTGACCCGCGGCGACTACATGGTGCTGACGCCGCGCTTCAATCCGACCGCCCAGATGATCGCCTACATGTCCTATATCGGGGGCAAGCCGCGCGTGTACCTTTTCGATATCGAAACCGGCAAGCAGGAGCGGCTGGGCGATTTCCCCAACATGACTTTCTCGCCGCGCTTCTCGCCGGACGGCAACCAGGTGGCGCTTACGCTCGAGACCGGGGGCAATTCCGACATCTATGTGATGGATCTGCGCAGCCGCGCCATGCACCGGCTGACCACCGATCCGGGCATCGACACCGCCCCCAGCTTTTCGCCCGACGGCAAGCAGATCGTCTTTGAATCGGACCGCGGCGGCGGCCAGCAGATCTATTTGATGAATGTGGACGGTTCGGGCCAGCGCCGCATCAGCTTCGGCCCCGGTGCCAACGGTACCCCGGTCTGGTCGCCGCGCGGCGACCTGATCGCCTTCACCCGCCGGCAGGGGGTTCAGTTCAGCATCGGCGTGATGCGCAGCGACGGTTCTGGTGAACGCATCATTACCAATGGCGGCCGCGACGAGGGTCCCACCTGGGCCCCCAATGGCCGGGTTCTGATGTTCGGCCGCGAGGCCCCCGGCGGCCGCGGCTCATCCATCTGGTCGGTGGATGTCACCGGACGTAACGAGCGGCGCGTGCTGACCCCCGGTTCGGCCTCCGATCCGGCATGGTCACCCTTGATCCAGTAGGCCAGTTTTCATAGGATTGGCCTAATTTCGACCGCAATTTTTGGTTCTTTTGCCCACTTAATGCGTTTCTCGATTCAGGTGCGTCATTATTCTTAAAGCGTTGGCGCCGTCGCACCGCGGTCTCGCTGCCAGGAGATTCCAGTCATGATGTCATTTTCCCGTTCCCTGAAATTTACCTGCCTGTCGGCGGCCCTCGTTCTGGGCGCCTGCACGCACAAGCAGGAAGCCGTGAACACTGCCCCGCCGCCGGCTCCGCCGCCGGCCCCGTCGGCCCCCGCGCCGGTCACCTCCTCGATCCTGCCCGGCAGCGCCGAGGATTTCCGCGTCAATGTCGGCGACACCGTCCATTTCGGCTACAACGAGTACAGCATCCAGGACACCGACAAGAGCATTCTTGGCCGTCAGGCCGCCTGGCTCGCCAAGTATCCGGCGGTTCGCGTCTCGGTTGAAGGTCATGCCGACGAACGCGGCACCCGCGAATACAACCTGGCGCTGGGCGCCCGTCGCGCCAATGCGGTGAAGGAGTATCTGGTCAGCCAGGGCGTCTCCACCGGCCGCGTCGAAACCGTGTCCTACGGCAAGGAACGTCCGATCTGCACCGAATCGAACGAGGGTTGCTGGGCGCAGAACCGCCGCGGCGTGACCATCGTCACCGGCGGCGCCAATTCGTAACTTGCGTTAGTTTACAGAAGGGGCGTGGGATAACTCCCGCGCCCCTTTTTGTTTTGGAAGGCCTTTCATGATGATCCAGCGCATCGCGGTTTCGGTTCTGGCGCTTTCGCTCTTCTGCGCGCCCGCCAGCGCCCAGTTGTTCGGGCCCAGCGACGAGGAAAAGGCGCGCGAAGCCTTCCAGACCAACGGGGTGCGCGAGCTGCAGAACACCGCCCAGCAGCAGGATGCCCGCATCAAGACGCTGGAGGACAAGGTCCAGGGCCTGACCCAGAGCCTCACCCAGGCCACCGGCACCAATGAAGAATTGTCGCACCAGGTCCAGATCCAGAACGACAAGATCGACAAGATGCAGAAGGACTTTGCCTACCGGCTCTGCACCCTGTCGGCGCAGCAGCTGGGCGCGGGCGATTCCATGAACTGCGCCGCGGCCGGCACGCAATCGGCCGGCCAACCCGCCATGGCGCCGCAGCCTTACTCCCAGATGCGCCCCGGCGACCCCTTGCCGCCCATTGGTCAGGGCGGTGGCACGATCAACGCCACCGGCAATGGCGGCGGCAATTTCAACGCCGTGCCCGATGCCCCTCCGTCCAATCTTTCCGGTCGTGGCCGTCCGCCCGGCACCTTGGGCACCCTGCCGTCGGGGCCCGGTGATGGCGCGCCGCTGAACGGCTCGCTGGCGGGTCCGCCGGCCAATTCGGCGCAGTACGACCAGGCCATGAACCTGATGGGCCGCGCCCAGTATGACGAAGCCGCGGCGTTGTTCCGCGGCTATGCCGACGGCAATCCCGGCGATACGGACCTGTCGCCCCAGGCGATCTACTGGGTGGCGAACATAAGCTTCATCCACCAGGACTATGCCCCCGCGGCGCGCACCTTCGCCGAAGTGATCAAGAAATATCCCAAGTCAACGCGCGCGCCCGACGCTATGCTCAAGCTGGCACAGTCCTTCATGGGCATGGGCCAGAAATCGGAAGGCTGCACCACGCTTGGCCTCATCAAGTCGAAATACCCGAACGCCAGCCCGCAAACCCTCGCCCAGGCCGCGAACCTCCGCAAAACGGCCTGCAGCAAGTAAGCTCGAGGCGTCCTTTGTTGCGGCGATGGGACCACATGATGGCGCCATCGCGGTTGCGGTATCCGGTGGCAGTGACTCTCTGGCCCTGATGCATCTGCTGCGCGCCTTTGCGCAGCAGCGCAAATCAAAGCTGCCGGTGGTGCTGACGGTGGATCATGGCCTGCGCAAATCTTCCGCCCGTGACGCCAAGCAGGTCGCCGCCTGGGCGAAACAGGCGGGATTGAAGGCGCAGATTCTCACATGGACCGGCGCCAAACCCAAAAGCGGCATCGAAGCGGCGGCGCGCGAGGCACGCTACCGCCTGATGGGCGAATGGCTGACCCGGCACAAGATCGACACCCTTTTTGTGGGCCACACCGGCGACGATCAGGCGGAGACGTTTCTGCTCAGGCTGGCGCGCGGTAGCGGGCTGGACGGACTGGCAGCGATGCGCGCGAACGCGCCCTGGCCGGTGCCGGGCTTTGCGGGACTTGGTGTGGTGCGGCCTCTGCTGGCACTGCGCCGTGATCAGCTGCGGACACATCTGAAAACCCTGAAGCAGCCCTGGCTGGACGATCCGATGAATGACGATCCCGCCTTTGACCGGGTGAAGATCCGAAAGGCGCTTGTCGCGCTGTCCGATGCGGGCCTGACCGTGGAGCGCATCGCTTCCGCCGCGGCGCATCTGGCCCGGGCCCGCGAGAGCCTGGAGATCGTTACCGAAGCGGTGCTGGCGCGTGCGGTTCGCGCGGGCGAGGGCGGCGTGCTGCTCGATCCTGCCGTGCTGGCGGCGGCGCCGCGCGAGGTGGGCCTGCGCGCGCTGGCGGCGGTCCTGATGGCGGTTTCCGGCCAGGCCTATCGGCCGCGATTCGAGTCGCTGGAGCGGCTTTTCGACCAGATCGGCGGTGGCCGGCTGGGCGCCGGCGCGACCCTGCACGGCTGTCACATTCGCCCGGCGGGCAAGGCGGGGAAAGATTTTGGCGCGGGCGCCCTGTGGCTCAGCCCCGAAAGTCCAAGGAAAACGGGCAGTTCCGCCCGCAAGGCCTGACGGCGAGGGTCATGCTGTGTTGCGGGAAGCCCCCAAAACTCTTAACGTTTTGATGGCTGGCAATGCGCTAAAACCGTCCTATCTATGAAGGGCGGGAGCCCGGTTCATTCCCGGCATGTAGAGAAGGACGGCCTTTGAATAACCTGAGAAATCTCGCGCTGTGGATCGTCATCGCGCTGCTGCTGGTTTTCCTGTTCAACCTGTTCCAGGGAACGGGCCCGCACACGGCCACCTCGCCGGTCTCCTATTCCAAATTCACCGAGCTGGTGGTCCAGAACCAGGTGCGCAAGGTGATGTTCCAGGGCGAAGCCGTGAAGGGCGAGATGACCAACGGTCAGCCCTTCACCACCACCGTCCCCAACAATGACACCACCCTGTGGCCGACCCTGAAGGCCCACAATGTGGATACCGCCGTCACGCCTGCCGATGACGGCATCAATTTCCTTTCCATCCTGGTTAGCTGGGCGCCCATGCTGCTGATCTTCGGCGTCTGGGTGTTCTTCCTGCGCCAGATGCAGTCGGGCGGCGGCAAGGCGATGGGCTTCGGCAAATCGCGCGCCAAGCTGTTGACCGAGCGCCAGGGCCGCGTGACGTTCGAAGACGTTGCCGGCGTGGACGAGGCCAAGGATGACCTGAAGGAAATCGTGGACTTCCTGCGCGACCCGCAGAAGTTCCAACGCCTGGGAGGCCGCATCCCCAAGGGTGTGCTGCTGGTCGGCCCGCCGGGCACCGGCAAGACCTTGCTGGCGCGTGCCATCGCGGGCGAAGCCAATGTGCCCTTCTTCACCATTTCGGGTTCGGACTTTGTCGAGATGTTCGTGGGTGTCGGCGCCAGCCGCGTGCGCGACATGTTCGAGCAGGCCAAGAAGAACTCGCCTTGCATCGTCTTCATCGATGAAATCGATGCGGTCGGCCGCCATCGCGGCGCGGGCCTCGGCGGTGGCAATGACGAACGCGAACAGACCCTCAACCAGCTGCTGGTCGAGATGGACGGTTTCGAAGCCAATGAAAGCGTCATCCTGATCGCCGCGACCAACCGTCCCGACGTGCTGGACCCGGCGCTGCTGCGTCCGGGCCGTTTCGACCGCCACGTGGTCGTGCCGAACCCCGATCTGGCCGGCCGCGAGAAGATCCTGCGCGTCCATCTGCGCAAGGTGCCGCTGGCGCCCGACGTTGACCCGCGAACCATCGCGCGTGGTACCCCGGGCTTCTCCGGCGCCGATCTGGCCAACCTGGTGAACGAAGGCGCATTGCTGGCGGCCCGCCGCGGCAAGCGCGTCGTCACCATGAGCGAACTGGAAGACGCCAAGGACAAGGTGATGATGGGCGCCGAGCGCCGCTCCATGGCCATGAGCGACGAGGAAAAGAAGCTCACTGCCTTCCATGAAGCTGGCCATGCCATCGTCGCCATCAGCGTCGAAGGCTCCGACCCGATCCACAAGGCCACCATCATCCCGCGCGGCCGCGCGCTGGGCATGGTGATGCGCCTGCCGGAACGCGACGCCCTGTCCCTGACTCGCCAGAAGATGCTGGCGGACCTGGCGGTGGCGTTCGGCGGCCGCCTGGCCGAGGAACTGGTGTTCGGCCATGAGAAGGTCACCACCGGCGCCCAGAGTGACATCGAGCAGGCCACCCGCATGGCCCGTGCCATGGTCACGCGCTTTGGCATGTCCGACAAGCTGGGCCCGATCGCCTATGCCGAGAACCAGGAAGAAGTCTTCCTGGGGCACAGCGTCTCGCGCACCCAGAACATCTCGGAAGCCACGGCCCAGACGATCGACGCGGAAATCCACCGCATCATCGACGAGGCCTACAGCCGCGCCAAGGACATCCTCACCTCCCGCCAGAGCGATCTGAATGTGCTGGCGCGGGGCCTGCTGGAATATGAAACCCTGACGGGCGACGAGATCAACGCGCTGCTCAAGGGCATTCCCCCGGTCCGCACCCCGTATGAAGACCCGGTGCTGCCGGCCCGCGGCGAAGGCACCTCGGTGCCGGTGGCGGGCAAGCCACGTCCGTCCGGTCCCGGCCCCATCATCAGCCCGGAGCCGCAGCCGCGGTAACGGGAATTGGAGAACAGAAGGGCGGTCTGGAAACAGACCGCCCTTTTCTTTTTCCGGCACTTGTGGCCCTTACAGCGCGATGAAAATCCTCGGTATCCTCAACGTCACCACCGACAGTTTTTCCGATGGCGGCAAGTATCTGGCCGCCGGCGCGGCGCTGTCCCATGCCCAGGTGATGGCGCAGGGCGGCGCCGACACCATCGACATCGGTGCGGCCTCATCCCATCCCGATGCGCAGGCCGTCGCGCCGGAGGTGGAGATAGGGCGTCTGGCCGCGGTGATTCCCGCGCTGAAGCAGACGGGATTGCCCCTTTCCATCGACAGCTTTGCGCCGCAGGTCCAGCGCTGGGCGCTGGGGCAGGGCGTCCACTACCTGAATGACATTCACGGCTTCCCCGACCCGGCGCTACATCCCGAACTGGCGGCGTCGCCGGTGAAGCTGATCGTGATGCACGCAGTGCAGAAAAGCGGCGTCGCGGTTCGCACCGAGGTGCCGGCGAGCGAGATATGGGATCGCGTCACCCGCTTTTTCGATGAGCGCATCGCCATGCTTCAGAAGGCGGGCATTGCCCGCGACCGGCTGATCCTGGATCCCGGGATGGGCCAGTTCCTCGGCACCGATCCGGAAAACTCCCTGATCCTGCTGCGCCGCCTTCCCGAACTGAAGGCGCGCTATGGCCTGCCTGTGCTGGTGTCGGTCTCCCGCAAGGGCTTCCTGCGCCAGCTGGTGGGCCGCCCGGCCGACGAAGCCGGGGCTGGCAGGCTTCATGGGGAAACCCTGGCGGCCGAGATGTTCGCGCACCGCCAGGGCGCGGACTATATCCGCACCCATGCCCCCAGCCCCCTGTCGGATGCCCTTAAGGTGCTGAAAGCCCTCAAGAAGCCTGTTAACCCCCGGCAATGACTTTGTGGTAAAATAGGCTGTTCTTTCCGGACTTTTCCCATGACCCGCAAATATTTCGGCACCGACGGCATCCGAGGCCGCACCAACACCCCCAAGCTCACGCCCGAAGTGGCGATGAAGGCGGGTATGGCGGCCGGGCGCATCTTCACCCGCGGCGAGCATCGCCACCGGGTGGTGATCGGCAAGGACACCCGCCTGTCGGGCTACATGATCGAAAGCGCGCTGGTCTCCGGCTTCACCGCCGTGGGCATGGACGTGTTCCAGTTCGGCCCGCTGCCCACCCCCGCCGTGGCCATGCTGACCCGCAGCTTGCGCGCCGACCTGGGCGTCATGATCACCGCCTCGCACAATCCGTACGAAGACAATGGCATCAAGTTCTTCGGACCCGACGGCCAGAAACTGTCCGACGCGGTGGAAGAGGAGATCGAAGCCCTGATGGCCGCCGGCCTGGAACAGGGCCTGGCATCGTCCGCCCGCATCGGCCGCGCCAAGCGCATCGATGACAGCCAGGCGCGCTATATCGAATTTGCCAAGCGCACCTTTCCGCGCAATCTGAAGCTGGACGGTTTGCGCATCGTGATCGATTGCGCTCATGGCGCCGCCTACAAGGTCGCGCCGGAAGTGTTGTGGGAACTGGGCGCCGATATTGTGACTTTGGGCGTGTCGCCCGACGGCACCAATATCAACCAGGAATGCGGTTCGACCGCGCCGGCGGCGATGTGCGCCCGTGTGCGCGAAGTGCGCGCCGATTTCGGCATTGCGCTGGACGGCGACGCCGACCGGGTGGTGATGGCCGACGAACATGGCCGCATCATCGATGGCGACCAGATCCTGGCCCTGATCGCCAAGAGCTGGTCCAAGACCGAACGGCTGAAGGGCGGCGGCGTGGTCGGCACGGTGATGTCAAATGCGGGCCTCGACCGCTATCTCAAGACCTTGAACCTGTCCCTGGCCCGCTCGGCGGTCGGCGACCGCTATGTCCTGGAGGAAATGGCCAAGGGCGGCTTCAATGTCGGCGGCGAACAGTCCGGCCATATCATCCTGTCGGACTTCTCCACCACCGGCGACGGGCTGGTGGCGGCGCTGCAGGTGCTGGCGGTACTGGCACAGGAAAACAAGCCGGCCAGCGAAGCGGCGCATCTATACGAGCCGCTGCCCCAGGTGCTGGAAAATGTGCGTTTCAAGAAGGGCTCGCCGCTGGACGACGAAAAGGTCAAGTCCAGCATCGAATCCGCCAATGCGAAGCTGGGCGCCGGCGGGCGAATCCTGGTGCGCAAATCGGGCACCGAGCCCCTGATCCGCGTCATGGCCGAAGGCGAGGACGAAAAGATCGTGCGCGCGGTGGTACGTCAGATCGCTTCGGCAATCGAAGAAGTGGCAGCTTAGGCTTATCCGATGACGATGGCGCGGCTGCTGGTGATCGCCGGATCGGATTCGTCCGGTGGCGCCGGCATCCAGGCCGACATCAAGACCGCCCAGGCCTTCGGCGTCTATGCCCAGACCGCGATCACCGCCGTCACCGTGCAGAACACGCTGGGCGTCACCGGTGCGCATATCGTGCCGGTGGATGTGGTGCGGGATCAGATTATTGCCTGCCTGTCCGATATCGGCGCCGATGCGATCAAGACCGGCATGCTGGGCAGTGCCGCGATGACCCGGATGGTGGCCGACACGTTGGCCGAACATGCGCCCTCCATTCCCCTAGTGGTGGACCCGGTGATGGTGGCCAAGGGCGGCTCGTCTCTGCTGGAGGACGACGCCATCACGGTGTTGAAAAAAACGCTGCTGCCGATGGCGGCGCTGGTCACGCCCAACCTGCCGGAGGCCGAGGCCTTGACCGGCATCCTGCCCGTCAGCGAACACCGGCTGCGCAACGCCGCCATGGTGTTCAAGCTGCTGGGCTGCAACGCCGTGCTGTTCAAGGGCGGGCACGGCGAGGGATCGATAGTCCGGGACACGCTGTGGTTCGGCGAGGATTTCACAGATCTGGAGGCGCCGCGCCAGGCCGCGCCCCACACCCACGGAACCGGTTGCACCCTGGCGACCGCCATCGCCTGCGGATTGGCGCAGGGCCGCAGCATGCCGGACGCGGTCGCCCGGGCCCATGCCTATGTCCAGGCCGCGATCCAGGCCGCGCCCGGCCTTGGCGGCGGCCACGGCCCGCTAGGCCACACCCCACTTTCCGGCTAGCCTTGCCCCAACGTCCGGACACACGGGCAAGGGGAGGGGCAACATGTTCGAAAAACCATCACGCCGCAGCACCGTGCAGCAATTGGCTGTGGGTGTCGCGCTGGCCGTGACCAGCGCGAATGCGCAAACCTCGCGCGCGGACTCCACGCCGGACGATTTCTCCCGGCTTCAGAAAGAACTGTCCAACTGGAACCGCTGGGGCGCCGACGACCAGATGGGCGCAGTCAACCTGATCACGCCAAAGAAGCGGCTGTCGGCCCTGCGCGTGGCACGCGAAGGCGCGTCTTACTCCATGGCGCGCAATGCCGAGACCAAGGAGGCGGTGGACAATCCGGCCCCGATTCTGCGCAAGACCACGCGCGTGGGCCGCGGCCAGGTGCCCGGCAGCGCCGGCATCGGCGGCACCAGCGATACCTTCTTCATTTCGTATCACGGCTATGTCCATACCCACATGGATACGATCTGCCACTTCCTCTATGACCGGAAAATGTACAACGGTTACTCGCAGGACGAGGTGACCGAGGACGGCGCCGGGAAAAACAGCATCATCAATTTCAAGAACGGCATCATCACCCGCGGGGTGCTGATGGACATGGCGCGCCACAAGGGCGTGGAATATCTGGAGCCCGGCACGCCCATCTATCCCGAAGACCTGGACGCCTGGGAGAAAAAGGCCGGCGTAAAGGTCGGGGCCGGCGATGTGATGATCGTGCGCACCGGCCGCTGGGCGCGGCGCGATGCGAAAGGGCCCTGGCCGATCCAGGGCGAGGGGCTGGCTGGGCTGCACATGTCCTGCGCCCGCTGGCTGCATGCCCGTGACGTTTCCATTCTGGGCGGCGACGGGGCGCAGGATGTGATCCCGTCGACCGTGACGGGCGTGTCCCAGCCCATCCACGCGCTTTGCATCGTGGCGATGGGCATGCCGATCTTCGACAATCTGGACCTGGAGCTGGTTGGGCGCGAAGCCGAAAAGCGCAAGCGCTGGGATTTCCTGGTCACCGCTTCGCCCGCCGCGGTGCCGGGCGGCACCGGATCGGTGCTGAACCCCATCGCGACCTTCTGATGACCCAGGTGCCGGCCCGCCAGTCTGCCTTCCGTGCCGAGTATCGCGGCAAGATCGCGCCGGCCTATCGCGGCTGGATGCATGTGGCGCTGATTTTCGGGCTGGGCGCGGCGGCGATCTGGATCTGTGCACGGCAGGTCACATCGCCCGCCTGGTTCGAGTGGCTGGTGATCCCGGCAGCCTTCTGCATCTCCAACGTCTTTGAATGGTGGCTGCACAAATATGTGATGCACCGGCCGGTGAGTGGGCTGATGGGCATCTACAAGCGCCACACCCTGGCGCATCACGAATTCTTCACCGATGTCGAGCCCAGCTTCGACAACAGCCGCGACTTCCGCATCGTGTTCTTCCCGCCCTATGCGTTGGTGGCGTTCATGGCGCTGTCGCTGGCGCCGGCCTTTGTCCTGAACCGGCTGGGTTTTGCCAATGCCGGCTGGCTGCTGCTGCTTACCAATGTCGCGCTCTACCTGAATTACGAGCTGTTCCATTATTGCTGTCATGTGAAGGATGACAGGCTGGTGCGGCGCATCCCGCTGGTGAATTCCATCCGCCGCCATCACATTGCCCATCACGACCGCTCCATCATGATGGAACGCAATTTCAACCTGACCTATCCGGTGGCGGACTGGTTCTTCGGCACCTCGGATCTGGAATGCGGCCTAGTTCGCCACGTCTTCAATGGCTATGACACCAGCAAGGTGCGGAAATGAGCGCGCGAGGTCATGTCACGACCGGGAAAGCCAGCCTGGTCGGCGGCATCGTGGTGGCGATTGCCACTTTGGTGCTGTGGCTGGCGGGCGCAACCGAACTGGGCTTTCACGGCAATCTGGTTCTGGGTCTTGGCGTGGCGCTTGCCGCTGCAACGGGTGTGTGGACCCGGCTGGCCGATCTTTGATTTCAACAAAAGGAAAATGAGAATGAAAAAGACAATCACGATGGCGTTCGGCGCGGCTCTGCTCTTTTCGGTCGGCGCGATGGCGCAAACCTCGATGCGCAGCCGCGCGCCGGAGGGCTTCAAATACATGCCGTCCAAGGAGGTCGAAGCCCTGACCAGCCAGCCGGGCCCGGGCGCCAAGACCGCCTTTCCGGTCGATCACGAGAACTACTTCCTCGAATATGCCGAGCGCAACGACAAGGGCAACGAAGCCGAAGTGCATGCGCACTGGACCCACTACATCCATGTGCTGTCGGGCGAGGCGACCCTGGTTTATGGCGGCACGGTCACCAGCCCGCGCGACTCCGGTCCCGGACAGGTGCGCGGCCCCGGCATCGCCGGCGGTACCAGCATGATGGTGCATACCGGTGACTTTGTGCAGATCCCGGCGGGAATGCCGCATCTGTTCAATGTCGCGGCTGGCGGCAAGTTCCGCTATCTGGTGTTCAACGGCCGCGAGTGATGACGCGGCGAGCGGCTGCGACGGCTCACCGATCCACGAACGGGTCCTGCACCATGATGGTGTCGTCGCGGTCGGGGCTGGTGGACAGCAGCGCCACCGGCGCGCCGATCAACTCTTCCACCCGCTTGACGTATTTGATGGCGTTGGCGGGAAGCTGCGCCCAGCTGCGCGCCCCGGCAGTGGTGTCCTTCCAGCCTTCCAGGGACTCATAGACCGGCGTCAGTCGCGCCTGCAGGTTGGCGTCGGCGGGCAGGTAATCCAGGGTCTGGCCATCCAGCTCATAGGCGACGCAGATCTTGATCTCGTCAAAGCCGTCCAGCACGTCCAGCTTGGTCAGTGTGATGCCGTCCACGCCGCCGGTGACGCAGGTCTGGCGCACCAGCACGGCGTCGAACCAGCCGCAGCGGCGCTTGCGTCCCGTCACGGTGCCGAATTCATGGCCGCGCTCGCCCAGCTTTTCGCCGGTGGCGTCTTTCAGTTCGGTGGGGAAGGGGCCTTCGCCAACCCGCGTTGTGTAACTCTTGACGATGCCCAGCACCGTGCCGATGGCACGGGGGCTGACGCCGGCCCCGGCCGCGGCCTGACCCGCCACCGTGTTCGATGAGGTGACGAAGGGATAGGTGCCGTGGTCGATGTCCAGCAGCACAGCCTGTGCGCCTTCGAACAGGATGCGCTTGCCGGCCTTGCGGGCCGCGTCCAGCTCGCGCCAGGACGAACCCAGGAAGGGCGCGATCTTGGGCGCAATTTCGTTCAGCAGTTTCAGCAGCGCGCCGGCATCGACTTCGGCGGCGCCAAAGCCGCGGCGCAGCACATTGTGATGGGCCAGCAGACGCTCGATCTTGCCGGGCAGGCTGGCGGGGTCTTTCAGGTCGATGGCACGGATGGCGCGGCGGCCGACCTTGTCTTCGTAGGTCGGGCCGATGCCGCGCTTGGTGGTGCCGATCTTGGTCTTGGCGCTCGCCGCCTGTTCGCGGCTGGCATCGAGCAAGCTGTGGTAGGGCATCACAAGGTGCGCGCGGTCGCTCAAGAAGAAGCGGCCGGCCAGGTTGACGCCGCGCTGTTCGAGGTCGCCAAGTTCCTTGACCAGCGCCAGCGGGTCCACGACCACGCCGTTGCCGATGATGGAGCGCTTGCCCTGCACAACGCCCGACGGCAACAGCGA
>CAIUTH010000184.1 GCA_903902075.1 uncultured Alphaproteobacteria bacterium | reverse complement strand
GGGGGACGGCCGCTGAACCGCTCCAGTTGAAGTAGGCGCCGGTGTGGTTCCAGAACAAATCGGCCGAGAAGCCTGTCTTGCCACGCCAGTCCAGACCCGCCCGGCTGTCGAGCTTGATCGACGGGAAAGTGGTGTTGAAGCCGGTGGTGTTCAGCACGCTGAAGGTCGTGGCGCCGACGCCGACCTGTTGGTCGAACTTGGTCTTGTACGAGGCGATCGCGGTGGCGGTGAAGTCACCGATCGAGGTGTCGAAGTGGTAGCTAGCCTCCAGGTCGACGCCTTGAACGTTGAGGTTCAGCGCATTCCGTTGCTGGAAGTTATAGACGTAATAGACGGTCGCCGGGATGGAGGTCGTCAGAGGGCGACCAGCAGTGATGGCCGCGATCTGAGCCGGCGTGGCGCCGGCCGGTCCATAGACCGTCAACAGGCTGTTCAGGCCTGCCGCGTTGACCGCAAAGGCTGCCGACGGCGCAGTGATCGCTCCGATGATCTTGTTGTTCCACAAGGTGGCCGACAGACGCAGACCCGAAGCAAAGGCCGGATGCCAGTCAGCGCCGAATGCGTAGCTGGTGCCCTTTTGCGGCTTCAGAGCGGCGTTGCCGCCGTTGATCTGAAGACCAGTGACGCCGCCGCCCAGGTTACAGGTGGTGGCGCCGACCGCGCAGCCCGGCAGGCCGATGAGGTTCGGATAGGTGGCCGTCGAAACGTTTGTGATCGACGGGCCGGCCGCGACGCTGGTTTCAGCCGTCGTACCGGTCACAGCATCGCCGCGGCTGGTAAGGGCTGGGGCCACAAAGGACTTGGCGTAGTTGGCTCGCAACTTGAAGCCTTCAACGATTTCCCAGTTTGCGCCGATCTTCGGGTTCGAGGTCGATCCGAAGTCGCTGTACTTGTCGTAGCGGCCCGACAGGTTCAGGTCCGCCGAGCGCACGAACGGTATGTTCTGAGACGGGTTGACCAGGGGGGCCAGGACTTCGACGAAGGCTGATTTTACGCTGCGGTCGAAGGGCAGGCTCAGATTGCTCGACCCCGTGCTGGCAGGACCGGTGCCCAGCGGACGGGTGACGTCCTCTTTGACGGTATAGAACAGCATTTCGGCGCCGGTGGCGACCTTCACGCTGCCGCCCGGCAGGTCGAACAGCCGGCCTTCGAGCTTGAGGGTGGCGTCACGCATGGTCTGGCGGGTGGCCTGGGTGGAGAGCGAGTCCGTCAGTTGGGCCTTTACAGCCGCCGAGGTCAGGTTTGCCGCGCCGGTGTGGAAGACGTCGAGTGAATTGGCCGCCGTCAGCGGGCTGTTCAGCACGATGGTGGTGGTGCCCGGGACCGACACGGTGGTCAGGCTGCCCGAACCGTTGGTGGTGCCATTGAGCGCCAGCAACGCGCAGCTGCCGCAAAGGGCGCCAATGGATTGGCTGCGCGAGTCCGTGGAGCCGGACACGCCGCCTAGCGTCACGCGCCAGTCTTTGGACAGTTCGTACTTCAGGTTGCCGGAGACGTAGAAGGCGACTTCGCCGGCGTTGGTGTGAGCGCCGGGGCCAAGCAGTTCGTTGGCGTCAAACCGTACGGTCTCCGACGTCGCCACGCTGCCGGGCAGACCGACATAGAAGGGGTTGATCTGGTTGGTGCTGGCCGCACCCGGTCCGAAGATCGTCGCCTGAACCGTGCCGCGGGTGTTGCGGGTCACGTT
>CAIUTH010000183.1 GCA_903902075.1 uncultured Alphaproteobacteria bacterium | reverse complement strand
GGCCTGCACCACATGGTCTATGAGGTGGTGGACAATGCCGTGGACGAAGCGCTGGCAGGCCATGCCAACCGCATCGACGTGATCCTCAATCCCGACGGCTCCTGCACCGTGCGCGACAATGGCCGCGGCATTCCCACCGGCATCCATGCCGAGGAAGGCGTGTCGGCGGCCGAGGTCATCATGACCCAGCTGCATGCCGGCGGTAAGTTCGACGAGAATGCGTACAAGGTCTCGGGCGGCCTGCACGGCGTGGGCGTGTCGGTGGTCAACGCGCTGAGCGAGTTCCTGGACCTGCGCATCTGGCGCGACGGCAAGGAACATTACATGCAGTTCCGCCACGGCGACCGCGTGGCGCCGCTGAAGGAAATGGGACCGTCCGACGGCAAGAAGGGCACCGAAGTCACCTTCCTGCCTTCCACCGCAACCTTCACCAAGACCGAATTCGATTTTGCTACCCTGGAACACCGGCTGCGCGAGCTGGCCTTCCTCAATTCCGGCGTCTCCATCACCCTGGCCGACAAGCGCGGCGTGGAGCCCAAGGAAATCACCCTGCATTACGAAGGCGGGCTCAAGGCCTTCGTGGAATATCTGGACCGGGCCAAGCAGCAGATTATTTCCGCGCCCATGATGATCGTGTCGGAGAAGGACGGCGTCACGGTGGAAATCGCCATGACCTGGAACGACAGCTATCACGAGAGCACGCTGGCCTTTACCAACAACATCCCACAGCGCGATGGCGGCACCCATGTCGCGGGCTTCCGCGCCGGCCTGACGCGCGTGGTGACCAAGTACGCCGAGGAGATGCCGCAGGCGAAGAAAGACAAGACGGCACTGACCGGCGATGACTGCCGCGAAGGCCTGACCTGCGTCTTGTCGGTGAAAGTGCCGGACCCCAAATTCTCGTCCCAGACCAAGGACAAGCTGGTCTCGTCGGAAGTGCGCCCCATCGTGGAAGGCGCCATCATCGACCAGCTGGGCGCCTGGTTCGAACAGCACCCGACCGAGGCCAAGTCCATTGTCGGCAAGGTGGTGGAGGCCGCCGCCGCCCGCGAGGCCGCCCGCAAGGCGCGCGAACTGACCCGCCGCAAGGGGGCGCTGGATTCCAACTCCCTGCCGGGCAAGCTGGCCGACTGCCAGGAACGCGATCCCGCCAAGTGTGAAATCTTCATCGTCGAGGGCGACAGCGCCGGTGGCAGCGCCAAGCAGGGCCGCAACCGCGCCAATCAGGCGGTATTGCCTCTGCGCGGCAAGATCCTGAACATCGAGCGCGCCCGCTTCGACAAGATGCTGTCCAGCGAAGCAATCGTGAACCTGATCACGGCGCTGGGCACCGGCATCGGCCGCGAGGAATTCAACGCCGACAAGCTGCGCTACCACAAGATCATCATCATGACCGACGCCGACGTGGACGGCGCCCATATCCGGACCCTGTTGCTGACCTTCTTCTATCGCCAGATGCCGGAATTGATCGACCGCGGCCATATCTACATCGCCCAGCCGCCGCTCTACAAAGCCGCCCGTGGCAAGTCCGAGCTGTACCTGAAGGGCGAGCCTGACCTTCAAGATCACCTGGTCGCCGAAGGCGCCAATGGCGCGGGCCTGACCCTGCATTCGGGCGAAACCGTCACCGGCGCCCACCTGGACGAGCTGATCGCCCATGCCCGCACCGCCGTGGCGGCCGTCAACAACTTCCCCCGCCACTATCCGCGCTTTGTGCTGGAACAGGCCGCGATTTCCGGCGCCATGAACCCGGATGTGCTGTCCGACCCCGGCAAGGCGGCGGAAGCGGCCAAGTATATCGCCCTGCGCCTGGACACCCTGTCCGAGGAATATGAACGCGGCTGGCATGGCGAGCCCACCGAAGACGGCGGCCTGCGCTTCTGGCGTGACGTGCGCGGGGTGCGGGAAGCCGTGGCCATTGACGGCGCCCTGATCGGCTCGGCTGACGCCCGCCGCCTGGACAAGATGGCCACCGAACTGCAGGCCACCTACCTCAAGGCCGGGACCCTGAAGCGCAAGGACGAGGTGCGGGAGATCCGCTCGCCTTCTGAACTGCTGAACGCCATCTTCGAATGGGGCCGCAAGGGCCTGACCCTGCAGCGCTACAAGGGGCTGGGCGAGATGAACCCCGAACAATTGTGGGAGACCACCCTGGACGAAAATGCCCGCTCGCTGCTGCAGGTGAAGGTCCAGCATGCCGACGAGGCCGGGGAGCTGTTCGCCAAGCTGATGGGCGATGTGGTGGAGCCGCGCCGCGAGTTCATCCAGGAGAACGCTCTCTACGCCGCGGTGGACGTCTGATGCTGAGGAGCGGTCCGGCGCGCGCAAGCGCGGCGGACGAGCAGGTCCGGTGGACCTGCGAGAGCAACGAACGCCCGGAGCACAAGCGACGGGCTTGGGAGGTCTGATGCTAAAAGGCTTACGCTGGCAAAAGCGGCTCAGCATCATTCCCGGCCTGCTGCGCATCAACCTGTCCAAGAGCGGGGTGTCGGCCAGCGCCGGCCCCAAGGGCGCCGACATCAATATCGGCCGCAAGGGCATCACAACCAATGCGGGCATTCCCGGCACCGGGCTTTCCTATCGCCAGAAAATCGGCGGCGGCAAAGGCATGCTGGGCATCCTGCTGGTCGTCGCCGGGCTTGGCTGGTGGGCCATCCAGCACTGGAGCAAGGTCGAGAAGTTCATCGGGATGGTGCACCCGGCCGCAACGCAAGTTGCGGCTCCGGCGGCTGCGCCTGCTGCCAACATGGCGAAGAGTGCGCCTGTAAACACTGCGTCTTCCGCCCTGCGTTATGTCCATCGCCAGGGTGCAATTCTGCGAGAAGAAGCAAAACCTTCCGGCAAAGTCCTAAAGAAAAGCACGAAGGGGGATTTGGTCACCCTGATCGCCCAGAGCGATGGCTGGGCCAAGGTGACGGACGGCAATGTCACGGGGTGGATGCGAGCTTCCACCCTGGGCACCGAGCCGCCCAAATGAAGCACCTCCCCGCCGCCCTCTTCGTGTTGGCGGCGCTGCCGGCCCAGGCGCAAGACCTTGGTCCCATCTGTCCCGACCGGCCCGGCAAAGGCACCAACGCCTGCACCCTAGCAGCCGGGCACGCGCAGGTTGAACTGGGCTTGTTCGACGAAAGCTTCCAGCGCCGTTCCGGCGTGACCATCGACACCGGCAATGCCGGCGCCCTGCTGGGCAAGCTCGGGGTGAGCGACCGGATGGATGTGGAAGCCGGCATGGCGCTGCACCAGTTCCAGCGGGTCCATGACCTGGCCGGCAGGATCAACGCCAGCGGGGTGGGCGACCTGTTCCTGCGCGCCAAATATAATCCCATTTCCTCGGACGGACCCTTCGCCCTGATACTCGCGCCCACCCTCAAGCTGCCCATTGCCCCAAGCCCCCTGGGCAACGGCGCGGTGGAAGGCGGGCTGGTTCTGCCCATGAGCTACGACCTGGGGAACAACTGGTCGCTCGCCATGACGCCGGAAGCGGACGCCCTGCTCAATGCCTCCGGCACCGGCCATCATGCCAACTTGGTGGATGTGGCGGGGATCGGCCGCAACTTCGGCAAGCTGAGCCTGGGGGCGGAAGTCTGGACCGCCCAGAACCTGGATCCGGCCGGCACCGTCAGCCAGTACAGCGCCGATGTGGATGCGGCCTGGCTGATCGGCAACGACACCCAGATCGACGGCGGCGCCAACATCGGATTGAACCGCGCGACGCCGGACCTTGAACTGTATCTTGGAGTATCGGAGCGCTTCTAGGCCTTGACCGCCGACACCAGCCAACAGGCGGTGGGCGGGGCGATCTCGCCGTCCGGCGTCTTGAATTTCGCCATCGCGGCGCGCACCGCCTCCACGATCTTGGCGCGGGTGGCCTCGTCCGCCTCGCCTATCGCACGCGACAGGGGCCCGATCTGCAGGGTCTGGGCGGCGATGGCGGCAATGTCGCTGCCCATGCGCATCACCCCATCATACTTGCTTGTCTCGACATGGTGAAAGCCGACATCGGTCAGGATGGACAGGATGCGCTGGGGATCGGCGAAGGCGAAGGGGCCGGGCGCGTTGGGGTCCGGCGGTGGTTGCTCCGGCAGGAACGGCCTGGCCGCGGCCAGCGGTGTGAAGGCCCAGAGATTCTCCGGCGCCGTGCGCCAGCAGACAAAGGCCAGCCGCCGGCCCGGCTTCAGCGCCTTGTGCAGATTGGCGAAGGCGCCGATGGGATCATCGAAGAACATCACCCCGAAGCGGGAGAAGACAAGATCGAATTCCGGCTGGAAGGCGTAAGTCGAGGCATCGGCTTCGATGAAGCTTATGTCCAGGCCCGCCTGGATGGCACGGCTGCGCGCTAGGTCCAGCATGGGCCTGGAAACGTCCAGGCCGGTGACCTTCGCGCCAGCCGTGGCCAGCGCCAGGCTGGTGGCACCGGTGCCGCAGCCCACGTCCAGCACAGTGTCGCCGGGTTTGGCGCTGGCAAAGGCCAGCACCGCATCGCCGATGTCCGCCAGGTTGGCGTCCATCCGCTCCTGCAACACCGTCCAGTTCTGCCCCGCCTTCTCGTTCCAGAACTTGATCTGGTCTTCGTTGGCGGTCATTGGATCAGCCTTTTGATTTGCTCTTGCGGGACGCCAACGTGCGAAGCCGCAACGCGTTCAATTTGATGAAGCCCGCGGCGTCCTTCTGGTCATAGGCGCCCTGGTCGTCCTCGAAGGTCACCAGCTTTTCGCTGTACAGCGAATAGGGCGAGGAACGGCCCACCACGTCGGTGTTGCCCTTGTAGAGCTTGATCCGCACCGTGCCCGTGACGAACTCCTGGGACTTGTCGATCAGCGCCTGCAGCATCTCACGCTCGGGGCTGAACCAGAAGCCGTTATAGATCATCTCGGCATAGCGCGGCATCAGGTCGTCCTTCAGATGCGCCGCGCCGCGGTCCAGAGTGATGCTTTCGATGCCCCGGTGCGCCGCCAGCAGGATGGTGCCGCCGGGCGTCTCATAGACGCCGCGCGACTTCATGCCGACAAAACGGTTTTCCACCAGGTCCAGCCGGCCGATACCGTTGGCCTTGCCCAGCGCGTTCAGCCTGGCCAACAGGCTGGCGGGCGACAGCTTTTCGCCGTCGATGCTGACGGCGTCGCCCTTCTCGAAACCGATTTCGACATAAGTCGCCTTGTCCGGCGCATCCTCGGGCGCGATGGTGCGCATATAGACGATGCTTTCGGCTTCCTTGGACGGGTCTTCCAGCACCTTGCCCTCGGACGAGGAATGCAAAAGATTGGCGTCCACCGAGAAGGGCGCTTCGCCGCGCTTGTCCTTGGCGATCGGGATCTGGTTCTTTTCGGCAAACTCCAGCAGCTTGGTGCGGCTGGTCAGGTCCCATTCCCGCCAGGGCGCGATCACCTTGATGCCGGGCTTGAGGGCGTAATAGCCCAGCTCGAACCGCACCTGGTCGTTGCCCTTGCCGGTGGCGCCATGGCAGACGGCATCGGCGCCGACCTTCTCGGCGATCTCGATCTGCTTCTTGGCGATCAGCGGCCGGGCGATGGAGGTGCCCAGCAGGTACACGCCTTCATAGACCGCGTTGGCGCGGAACATCGGGAAGACGTAATCGCGAACGAATTCCTCGCGCACATCCTCGATGAAGATGTTCTCGGGCTTGATGCCCAAAGTGATGGCCTTGGCCCGCGCCGGCTCAATCTCCTCGCCCTGCCCCAGGTCGGCGGTGAAGGTGACGACTTCGGCGCCATATTCGGTCTGCAGCCATTTGAGGATGACAGACGTGTCCAGCCCGCCCGAATAGGCGAGGACGACCTTCTTGATGTCTTTCTTGGCCACGTCAAAAATCCCCAAAAATCGCCGGGACTATAGGCAAAAAAGCCCCGAAATCTAGTGCGGCATCCGGGCCAGCTGACCGGATTGCACGTCTGCCAGCTTTTCGGCGGCGAGCCGCGCCGAAGCGCGCTCTTTCACGCTTTCGCTCTTGAGCTGGCCGCAGGCGGCCATGATGTCCCGGCCGCGCGGAGTTCTGACCGGCGAGGCATAGCCGGCCTTGTTGACGATCTCGGCGAACTTCTCGATCTGGCTCCAGTCGGAGCATTCATAGGGCGCGCCGGGCCAGGCGTTGAACGGGATCAGGTTGATCTTGGCGGGAATGCCCGCCACCAGCTTCACCAGCGCCCGCGCATCGGCCAGGGAGTCGTTCACACCCTTCAGCATCACATATTCAAACGTGATGCGCCGCGCGTTGGAGGCGCCGGGATAGGTGCGGCAGGCTTCCATCAATTCGGCGATGGGATACTTCTTGTTGATCGGCACGATCTGGTCGCGGATCTCGTCGGTCACGGCATGCAGCGAAATGGCCAGCGACGAGCCGATCTCGTTGCCGGCGCGCGGGATCATCGGGACAACGCCGGCGGTCGAAAGCGTGACGCGGCGCTTGGACATGGCGATGGCGTCGCCGTCCATGGCGATGGCCAGCGCGGATTTCACATGATCGAAATTGTATAGCGGCTCGCCCATCCCCATCATCACGATGTTGGTGACCTTGCGGCCCGGCGCCGTCGACGGCCAATCCTCCAGCGTGTCCTTGGCAATCAGGATCTGGCCCAGGATTTCGTCGGGGTTCAGGTTGCGCACCAGCTTCTGGGTGCCGGTGTGGCAGAAGCGGCAGGTCAAGGTGCAGCCCACCTGCGAAGACACGCACAGCGTGCCGCGATCCGCCTCTGGGATATAGACGGTCTCGAACTCGATGCCCGCGCCGGTTTTCAGCAGCCATTTGCGGGTGCCGTCCTCGGACAGTTGCGCGGTGACGACCTCGGGCCGATCAAGCGAGAAATTCTGCTCCAGCAGCCCGCGGAAATCCTTGGCCAGGTTGGTCATGGTGGCGAAGTCGCGCGCGCCATGGACATAGATCCAGTTCCACAACTGGTTGACGCGCATGGGGAGCGATTTTGCCGGCACGCCCGCGGCGGCCAAAGCCGTCTTCAGCGCCTCCCTGTCGAGACCAATGAGGGGGAGACGTTTTTCCATCACATATTACAGGCGGCGTGTACCTTGGCCATCGCGTCATTGAAGCCGGACAGGCTGTAGGTGTCGCTGGTCTTGGTGCCCTTGCTCGAAACGCCGCTAGCCACCGCCGACACGCCGCCGCTCATGGCCGAAACCAGGCGTGGATTGTCGTTCAGCTGCTGCAGCCAGGCGCTGCCATCCTTGCCGTTGTTGCGGATGAAGAAGGAAAACTTTTCGGGGCCGACGCCCAGGGCAGCAGTGCCGCCTTCCTTGGCCTGATAGCCGTACACGATCTGGGGTTCCGCCTTGACCTTGCGGCTGGGCCAGTCCGACACCATTAGATAGATGGAACTGCGCTTGGCGGCCCGGGGCTGGCTCGCGCGGGGCTTGGACAGGGCATAGCAGGTCAGGCTGGAACCTGTACCCGAGGAGAAAGCCGACCAGTTCCCGAACACGCCCAGCAGGTTCGCCGGTTCCGCCATCGCGGGCGCAGAAGCGCCCATGCAAAGGGCGGCGGCGGTGAAAAGTCCCAAAATTCTGGTCATATCGACTCCGGCAGATGAATCCGGAGCGGAAAATCGCAGCGGAATCGGGCGTTTGTGTGATCGGGCGGCAAGATACTGGACCCTGCCCCGCCACCGCAAGCCATGTCTATTCTCGAAGCCCATAGCCGCGGGAGAACAGGCGCCATACCAGCCCGCCCAGGGCGGCGATCATCAGCAGGGTCAGTGCGATGGAAAGACCCTGTGGCGCCTCATCCACGCCAATCATCGCGCCGCGGATCCCGTTGATGAAATAGAAGAAGGGATTGGCCCAGAGCATCCAGTGCAACCAGTCCGGCAGCATCTTCATGGTGAAGAAGCTGCCGCCCAGCATGGACAGTGGCGTCAGGAAAAACACCACCGGCATGTTGAGCTGCTCGAAGCTCTTGGACCACAGACCGACCAGTATTCCCGCCAGGCCGAAGATGATCGAAACCGCCACGATCCAGAACACAAAGAGCGGCCAGGATTCGATCGTCGTGGCGCCAAAGCCAAGACCCAGGATCAGGATGCCGAGGCCGGTGACGGTGGCGCGCACCACCACGGTGGTCAGGCTGCCCACCACCATTTCCAGATAGGACAATGGCGCGACCAGCATCTCCTCCACAAATCGCATGAAGCGGGAAAAATAGATCGCGGAGGAAGATTGCAGGAAAGCGGCGGTGATGATGTTCATCATCAGCACGCCCGGCATCACGAACTCGATGTATTTGTGGCCGCCGATGGTGCGCATGGTACCGCCCAGCACATAGCCGAACACGAAAATGAACAGCAGCGCCGAACTCCAGGGCGCGATGAAGACCTGGATCGGCACGCGCAGCATGCGCTGCACGTCGCGGCGCACGATGGTGCCAAGCCCCACCCAGTTCACGCCCATCGGTTTGAGATCCGGCACGCTCATCTATTGCCCCGCGACATGATCGGCCTCGGCGCCCGTGGCGACCAGATAGGCGTGCTCCAGGCTGCCGGGCGTGCCCGCCATCTCGTCCTTGGTGCCCTGGCGCACGATCCTGCCCCTGGCAACGATGGCGATGTCGCGGCATAGCCGCTCCACCTCTTCAAGGTAATGCGAGGTCAGCAGGATGGTGCGACCGTCTTGATTGATCTCGGTCAGGTAGTTCCAAAGCACCCGGCGCAGCTCGACATCCACGCCGGCCGTGGGCTCGTCCAGGATGATCAGCTTGGGGTCATGCACCAGCGCGCGCGCCAGCACCACGCGGCGCTTGAGGCCGCCCGACAATTCGCGAAAGGTTTTCTTCAGGTGCGGCGTCAGTTCGAACCGCTCCATCAGGTAATTGACACGGGATTTGCGCTCGGCCGCGCCCATGCCGAAATAGCCGCCCGCCCAGCTCACAATATCGGCGGGCTTGGCAAAGGGATCGACATTGAATTCCTGCGGGCACAGCCCGACCAACCTGCGGGCTTCGCGATAATTCTTCACCGCGTCCAGCCCAAAAATTGCAATCGTGCCCGATGTGGGATTGGCGATGCCGGTGACGCAATGGATGGTGGTGGATTTGCCGGCGCCGTTGGGACCCAGGAAGCCGAAGAAATCACCCTCCTCCACCGTCAGCGACAAATCTTCCACCGCCACATTGCCGCGGCGATAGACCTTGCGGAGATTGGTGACTTTCAGGGCGGGGGTGGCCATGGCTCTTATATGGACTGACTCCCCGGATATCCAAGCCTAATAATCGCGCGGCTTCGACTTTGGCGCGCCCCAGCTGTGCGCCGGCGGCAGGTCCACAACGTCCCCGCCCGGCGTGATGGGCCGCCCGCCATAGCCGCCAAGATTCACGAGACGGTCATACAGCACGATGGCGCCGGCCATGCCGACATTGATGGAGAAACGCGTTGGAATCTTCACCACGAATTCGCACAGGGACAGCATCTGGGGCGACAGGGAATAACGCTCGGCGCCAAAGACATAGGCGGCACGGCTGGGATGGCGAAAGCGCGGCAATTCCACCGCATCGTCGGTGATCTCCACCCCCACCAGCCGGCAGCCCAGCGGCAGGCGGAAGTCGGAGGGATGATCGTAGGAATAGAAGGGCAGCACGCCTTCGGCGTTGGACGTGTCGCTGTTGGCCCTGGCCAGGTTCAGCCGCGGTGCGACGGAGAAGAAGAAGCTGGCGTCAAATGCATGCGCGATCCGCACCAGATTGCCCAGGTTCATGGGCTTGGACACGCCTTCCACGCCGACGGCAAAATATCCCTTCAAACGTCCCCCTCCCCCTTCGCAGCGCAGGCGCGTTCATACGCTGGCGCTACGAACCGGGTACCTCCCCCAATAAACGCGGTTCGCGCATTGGGGGAGGAATGCCGCCTGCCTATACGATTCAGACTTGGCTTGCTACCGGCCCAGGCGGCCCGTGCCCAGCGCGGCCAGGTCCGAGCGGTCCAAAAAGGGCGTCTGATACTCGATATCGCGGATGAAGCATTCGCGCTCGCTGCCGGCATTGCGCAGCAACACCGAGTCGCCCTTGACGACGCAGGACAGGCGTCCCACGCCACGGCCCTTGAAGCGCAACCCGAACTGGCGGTCGATGTCATAGCACTTGGCCGCGAAGTTCACCCGGAAGCGCACCCGCGCCGTGTCGGTGACGATCAGCGAACGGGCGCCGGGGGCATATTGAAAATCGTGGATATTGCCTTGCTGCAGACAGGGCCGACCCGCCGGGACCGGTGCCGGTTCGCCGACCATTTGATCTTGGGCCATGGCCGGCAGTGCCGCACAGGCCAGCAGGGCCGCTAAAATATAACGAGTCATGCTAGTCTCCCTTTGCCCCCCTTGTGCATTCTACAACGGGGCGATCCCCGCTTCGATTCCAGTTTTTCCCGACTCCTAATTTTCTGCAAGGTTTCGCGCATGTCCAGAACCCCGCCCGACCTGCGCACCCGGGTACACAGCGCCCCCCTCTACAAGCAGCTGGGACCAGGCCTGATCACCGGGGCGGCCGACGACGATCCCAGCGGCATTGCCACCTATAGCCAGGCCGGCGCCCAGTTCGGCTTCCACCTGCTCTGGACCATGCTGCTGACCTTCCCGCTGATGGCGGCGATCCAGATGGTCAGCGCCCTGGTCGGCCGGGTCACGGGACGTGGCCTGGCGTACAATATGGGACAGGTGTTGCCGCGCCCGCTTGTGTTGGGGCTGCTGGCGCTTCTGTTCATCGCCAACACCATCAATGTCGGTGCCGACCTGGCGGCCATGGGCGAAGCCGCCAACCTGGTCACCGGCCTCAACCAGCACGCACTGACCATTTTCTTCGCCCTGCTGTCGCTGGGCCTGCAGCTTTTCATCCCCTATCGGCGCTATGCGTGTTTCCTGATGGTCCTGACCTTCAGCCTGTTCGCCTATGTGGCGCTGATGTTCCTGCTGCCGCTGGACTGGAAACAGATCGGCGTGGGCATGATCGGACTGCATCCCGATCTCACCGAATCCGCCGCCACCACCATCGTCGCCGTCTTCGGCACCACCATCAGTCCCTATCTCTTCTTCTGGCAGAGCGCCCAGGAGGTCGAGGAAGTGGACCAGAACGACGACGAACATCCCCTGATAGAACGGCCGCGCGAAGGGCCCGCCGCCATCTCGCGCATCCGGGTGGACACCATCGCCGGCATGCTGGCCTCCAACCTGGTGGCCCTGGCCATCATGATCGCCACCGCCGCCACCTTGCACGCCCATGGCGTCACCGACATCCAAACCGCCGCCCAGGCCGCCACCGCGCTCAAACCCATCGCGGGCAATTTTGCCTTCGCCCTGTTCGCCATCGGTATTATCGGCACGGGACTGCTGGCCATACCGGTGCTGGCGGGATCGGCCGGCTATGCGATCGCCGAAGCGGCGGGCTGGAAGACCGGGCTGGACAACATGCCGTGGCAGGCGCGCGGCTTTTACTGCGTGATCGGGGCGGCGGTGCTGCTGGGGCTGGGGATCGACTGGTCGCCGCTGGATCCCATAAAGGCGCTGTACTGGAGCGCGGTGCTGAACGGCGTCATCGCCGTGCCGATGATGGCGGCGCTGATGATCGTGGCCGGCAGCAAGCGCAAGATGGGCGAATTCCGCGCCGGCTGGGTGCTGGGCGGGCTGGGCTGGGTATCCACTGCCGTAATGGCGGCGGCGGCAATCACCATGATATATGTCAGTCTGAAATAGCGGGGAGTTCGCGATGTTCATTCTGGGCTGGATTTTCTTCGGCGCCTTCATCGGCTGGCTCTCGACCCTGGTGATGGGCAAGCAGAGCGGCGGCTGCCTGGTCAATATCGCGCTGGGCCTGGTGGGGGCGCTGGCCGGCGGCTTCCTGTTCAAGACCCTGAACGGGGACTTCGACTATAACCAGCACGGCTTCATCGTATCGACTCTGGTCGCCGTCATCGGCGCGATCATCGTGCTGGCGATCTGGAACGCCGTGACCGGTCATCGCCCGCTTCGCTGATTTTGTCTGATTTCGGAAAGGATTTTTTATGCGCTCCATCCTTGCGGCGGCAATTCTGGCCGCCAGCCTGTCGCCTGCTACAGCCGCCACGCCCTGTGACGACATCTGGCAAAAGCCGCTGGCCGATGGCCAGGTGCTGCTGAAGAAGGCCGCGCCGCAGATCAAGGGCCTGCCCAGCAAGCCCAAGGTGTTCGAGGTGATGCAGTCGGGCGGCTGGACATTGGTGTGGGCTCGGTTCGCGGACGCCGAGCCGGGCGGCTATTTCCTGGACGGCAACCGCTATGTCGATGTGTGGGGCGGGGTTGCGGCCGGCGAAAGCGAAAAGGACATCGCAGGCTGGGCGACCAAGCTGGACAAGAAGATGCCGGTGCCTTTGGCGCGCTGCTTTGGCTGGTATGTGGTGACGGGCCGCGAACAAGGCCCGCCGACCCGGCCCAACCCGTTCAACGGGCATTGACTAGCACCAGGGCGGGACAGGCTTTTTCTCGCCCGGCTGCATGCCGCCGACATGCGACAGGATGCGGGCGTAATTGGCATCGCCCGGCCTGGACGCAACCACGCCATCCAGCGGCCCACCCGGAATGGTGCGGATGTTCAGCGTGATGGTGCCATCGGTGTCCATCAGCGCGGTGCCGATGCTGCCGGGTCCGCGGCAATCCTGCTGCAAGGTCACGGCGGACGCCGGAAACGCTGTCAGCAGCGCCACAGCAATCAGCCATCTCATTCTGCGGCGGGTTTCTGCAGATAGATCTCGCCGCCGCCCTGCTTGAACTCGTCCGATTTCTTCGCCATCGCGGCGCGGATTTCAGCCGTCGACAAAGTGTCGTTGGTACCCTTGGCGGCATCGCGCACTTCCTGGCTGATCTTCATGGAGCAGAATTTCGGTCCGCACATGGAGCAGAAATGCGCCACCTTGGCGCCGTCGGCCGGCAGGGTCTCGTCGTGATAGAGCTGCGCGGTTTCCGGGTCCAGTGCCAGGGCGAACTGGTCGCGCCAGCGGAATTCGAAGCGCGCCTTGCTCATGGCATCGTCCCAGATGCGCGCCGCCGGATGGCCCTTGGCCAGGTCGGCGGCATGGGCGGCGATGCGATAGGCGATCACGCCGGCCTTGACGTCATCGCGGTCCGGCAGACCCAGATGCTCCTTGGGCGTGACATAGCACAGCATGGCGCAGCCGAACCAGCCGATCATCGCCGCGCCGATAGCTGATGTGATGTGGTCATAGCCCGGCGCCACGTCGGTGGTCAGCGGGCCCAGCGTATAGAACGGTGCCTCATCACAGGCCGCGAGCTGGCGGTCCATGTTTTCCTTGATCTTGTGCATCGGCACATGGCCGGGACCTTCGATCATCACTTGGACATCGTGCTTCTGGGCGATCTTGTTCAACTCGCCCAACGTCTCCAGTTCGGCGAACTGGGCGGCGTCGTTGGCGTCAGCGGTCGAGCCGGGACGCAACCCGTCGCCCAATGAGAAGGACACGTCATACTGCTTCAACAGTTCGCAGATGTCTTCAAAGTGTGTGTAGAGGAAATTTTCCTTGTGATGCGCCAGGCACCACTTGGCCAGGATCGATCCGCCGCGCGACACGATGCCGGTGACGCGTTCGGCGGTCAGCGGGATATGCGCCAGCCGCACGCCGGCATGGACGGTGAAATAGTCCACACCCTGCTCGCACTGTTCGATCAGCGTGTCGCGATAAATATCCCAGGTCAGGTCCTCGGCCACACCGCCGACCTTCTCAAGTGCCTGGTAGATCGGCACGGTGCCGATCGGCACCGGCGAATTGCGCACGATCCATTCGCGGATGGTGTGGATGTGGCGGCCCGTCGACAGGTCCATCACCGTGTCGGCGCCCCAGCGGATGGACCACACCATCTTGTCCACTTCCTCGGCCACGCCCGACGTCACGGCGCTGTTGCCGATATTGGCGTTGACCTTGGTGAGGAAGTTGCGGCCGATGATCATCGGCTCGGTTTCGGGATGGTTGATGTTGGAGGGGATGATGGCGCGGCCGCGCGCGATCTCGTCGCGCACGAATTCGGCGGTGATCTCCTGCGGGATATTGGCGCCAAAGCTGTTGCCGTCGGCCAGGGCGCTGCGGCCCAGATTTTCGCGGGCGGCGATATACTTCATCTCTTCGGTGATGATGCCCTGGCGTGCGTAATAGAGCTGAGTGACATTCTTGCCCGGCTTGGCGCGCAGCAGCTTGACGCCGTCACGCTTGAACTGCGGCACCGTGAGCTTTTCGCCGAGCTTCAACCCATCGTCTTCGGGCTTGCGGTCGCGGCCGACATATTCCTCGACATCGCCGCGCGCCAAAATCCATTCCCGGCGCTTGGCGGCTAGACCCTTTTCGATATCGATGGTCACGGAATCGTCGGTGTAGGGACCGGAGGTGTCGTACAGCCGAACCGGCGCTTCGCCGCCTGACAGCTTCACTTCGCGGAACGGCACACCGTCCACCATCAGCTTGTTCGAGCCGGGCAGCGCGCCGCGGGTGATGGACAGCGACTTGTCGAGAATGGGCTTGTTCATGGCAACCTCTCCCTACGCCGGTGTGAGCCGGATCAGGTTCTAAGGGATCCGCACCATTGCGGTCTCAGCGCCTTGCGAGCGCACCCCTGGGAGCGCGGATCATAGCCCCTGCGCCCGCGCGGCGCTAGGACGCCGCGAAGGTGCGGAACTCCGAAATCACCGCCTTGACCGCCGCCGCGATGATCTTTTCCCCAGCTTCCACATTGGCCTGGGAAGGATCGGAGCCGATGCGCCCGTCCGGGAAGCGTCGCCTGTAATCATCGGCGTCCAGGATCGGGCCGTTGGGGGCGATGCGCGGGCTCATGGCCACCGACTTCACCGCTTCGGGATAGCCGGCCCAGGTCACCGACACTTCGGATGGCGTGGCATGGCTGCCCTCGCCTACCGGGAACAGCTGGCGGCAGACATCCATTACCCCGTGCAGCTCCCACCAGTTGCGCAAGGTGCAGCGCAGCGGCGGATGGTTGGAGCCTGCGGACCCATTTGAAAACGTGACGCCATGATAGATCTCGGAGAAGGCGGCGGTGATGGTGGCGATGTTGCCGCCATGGCCGTTGAGCCAATAGATGCGCTCAAAGCCATGCCGCACCAGCGACTGGGCCCAGTCCTGCATCGCCGCTATCATGGTAGAGGGCCGCAGGGTGATGGTGCCGGCAAAGCCCATGTGATGCTGCGCCTGACCAACATTGAAGGTGGGACCGATCAGGAACCCCGCCTCGTCGCCCGCCCGCTTGCCGATGATTTCCGGACACAGCGCGTCGGTGCCCAAGAGCCCGTTGGGGCCATGCTGTTCGGTGGAGCCAATGGGAATCAGGATGGCCTTGGACTTGGCCAGGTAGGCCTCGACCTCGGGCCAGGTGGACAGATGAAGCTGCATGGCTGCCGTCTTGATGTTGAAGTGCGATCATAGCACCATCGCACCAGACACAAGCGAAAAGAGACAGCGATATGTCCGACAGCCTGTTCCCGGTGCCGGAGGAATGGAAAACACGCGCCCTGATGACCAAGGCGCAATATGAGGCCGCCTATGCGGCATCGATAAAGGACCCGGACCGCTTCTGGGGCAAGGAAGCCGCGCGCCTGGACTGGGCCAGGCCTTTCACCAAGGTCCAGAATGTCAGCTACGACCCGGACAAGCTGTCCATCAAGTGGTTCGAGGACGGGGCGCTGAACGTCTCGGCCAACTGCATCGACCGGCACCTGGCCAGCCGCGGCGAGCAGACCGCCATCATCTGGGAAGGCGATGATCCCGCCGTCAGCAAGCACATCACCTATCGCCAGCTTCATGCCGAAGTCTGCAAGTTCGCCAATGTGCTCAAGCGCGCCAATGTCCAGAAGGGCGACCGCGTCACGCTTTACATGCCGATGATCCCGGAAGCTGCCTATGCCATGCTGGCCTGCGCCCGCATCGGGGCGGTGCATTCGGTGGTATTCGGCGGCTTCTCGCCCGACAGCCTGGCGGGCCGCATCACCGATTGCGATTCCAAGGTGCTGATTACCAGCGATGAAGGCGTGCGCGGCGGCAAGGCAATCCCGCTCAAGAAGAATGCCGACCTAGCGGTGGACCAGTGCCCCGGCGTGGAGCGGGTGATCGTGGTCCGGCATACCGGCGGCGATGTGGCGATGACGCCGCACCGCGACGTCTGGTATCATGAGGAATCCGCTCATGTGACGGCCGACTGCCCCGCCGAAGCGATGAATGCGGAAGACCCGCTGTTCATTCTTTATACGTCCGGCTCGACCGGAAAGCCCAAGGGCGTGCTGCACACCTCCGGTGGCTACCTGCTGTGGGCGTCCTGGACGCACCAGTATGTGTTCGATTATCACGACGGCGATGTCTATTGGTGCACTGCCGATGTCGGCTGGGTCACCGGCCACAGCTATATTGTCTATGGCCCGCTGGCCAACGGCGCCACGACCCTGATGTTCGAAGGCGTGCCCAACTATCCCACCAGTTCGCGCTTCTGGGAGGTGATCGACAAGCACAAGGTCAACATCTTCTACACCGCGCCCACCGCCATCCGCGCCCTGATGCGCGACGGCGATGCGCCCGTGAAGAAGACCAGCCGCGCGTCCTTGCGCCTCTTGGGCAGCGTGGGCGAGCCGATCAATCCGGAAGCCTGGCTGTGGTATCACCGCGTGATCGGCGACGGCCGCTGCCCCATCGTCGATACCTGGTGGCAGACCGAGACCGGCGGCCTGATGATTTCGCCCCTGCCCGGCGCCACCGACCTCAAGCCTGGCTCGGCGACCAAGCCCCTGCCCGGCATCGTTCCCGAGCTGGTGGATTCCGAGGGCAAAGTGCTGGAGGGCGCCGCCACCGGCAACCTGTGCATCGCCCAGAGCTGGCCCGGCCAGATGCGCAGCGTCTATGGCGATCACCAGCGCTTCGTGGACACCTACTTCAAGACCTATCGCGGCAAGTATTTCACCGGCGATGGCTGCCGTCGCGACGAGGATGGCTATTACTGGATCACCGGCCGCGTCGATGACGTGATCAACGTGTCGGGCCACCGCATGGGCACCGCCGAAGTGGAAAGCGCATTGGTGGGCCACAAGGATGTGGCCGAGGCCGCAGTGGTGGGCTATCCCCACGACATCAAGGGCCAGGGCATCTATGCCTATGTCACCCTGAAGGCGGGCGTCACGACGTCCGATGCGCTGAGTGCCGAACTGAAAGCCTTTGTCGGCAAGGAAATCGGCCCCATCGCCAAGCCGGACGTGATCCAGTTTGCGCCCGGCCTGCCCAAGACTCGCTCGGGCAAGATCATGCGCCGCATCCTGCGCAAGATCGCCGAGGGAGATGTTTCGAGCCTGGGCGACACGTCGACTTTGGCCGATCCCAGCGTGGTCGACGACCTCATCAAAAACGCGCGCAAGTAATGCTGGTATTTCTGTATGTGCTGGCGGCGATCGGCGTGGCCTACTGGGCCAAGATGGATGGCCGCCGCGCCGGCGTGTGGTTCCTAGCGTCCATCGCGCTCACGCCGCTTGGCAGCAGCGTGGCGCTGAAATTGATGGACCGCTATGGGCGATAACCTACCTTAAAAAAGAGGACGCTAGTTCTTCTTGACCGTAATGGTGGCGGTGGGGGTCGAACCGCCGCCGGTATGGCTCTTGTAATTGTCCCACATGAAGAAGCCGACGATCGCCACCGCGATCAGGACGGCGCCCAGCAGGAACCCAACCAGCACATTGCCGCCGCCACCTGAATTATCAACCTCCACTGCCATTGTTCTCTCCCGTGTTGCGTCTGCCAACAACGGGTTGAACGCGGAAGGGTTCCCTAGCGTTTCTGTCCTACGATCGCATAGCCATCCATGGCCGCCGCCAGATCGACGTCCTTGCGGGTGACGCCGCCCTCGTCATGGGTGGTCAAGGCGACCTCCACCTTGTTGTAGACATTGGACCATTCGGGATGGTGGTCCATCTTGGCCGCCATCAGGGCGCAGCGGGTCATGAAGGCAAAGGCGGCGTCGAAGTCCACGAACTGGAATTTCCGTACAATCGCCTCCCGGTCCCTGGCCAGGTCCCAGTCGGGCAGCCGCTTCAGCGCGGCCTTCAGCTCTTCAATCGTCAGTTTCGCCACCGAAGCCTCGCAAGGGATATTTTTTTTCGATCCGGTAAATGCTGCCATCGCTGGTCAGCTTGCTGGAATAGAGACAGAAGCGGTCCACCGCAAATTCCGGGCTAGTGGCCAGGGCGTGGGTCACCAGCCATTCGCGTACCTTGTCCAGGTCCGGATGGCGCAGCCGGCCCAGGGTCACATGCGGCGTGAACTTGTGCGCATCCTGCGGCTGGCCGATGCGGCGGATGGCCGTGTCCACCTTGCGCTGCAAATGATCCAGCAGATCGTTGGGCCGTGCCGCCGCCCACAGGCTGTGCGGCTGCTTGTTGCCGAACTGGCCCACGCCATGCAATTGCAGGTCAAAGGCCGGCGCATCGATGCCCGACAGGACTTCGTCCAGGTCGCTTGCGTCACGGCCATCCACCTCGCCGATAAAGCGCAAGGTGAGGTGCAGTTGCTCGCGCGCCTGCCAGCGCGCGCCGGGAACACCGCCCTGCATCATCAGCAGGCGGGCCGCCACGGAATCGGGGATCGGCAACGCCACGAAGAGATGCATCAGGCCCGCGCCAGCGGAAGGCGGCCCCGCAGCATCAGCAGCACCACGCCATAGCCAAGTCCGGCGCAAGCGATGGCAGCGATCAGGGCCGCGATGTCGCCATGGGTTTGCAGCAGATGTGCGCCGGCCCAGGCCCCGCCGCCCACGGCCACCGCCGCCAGCAGCGACGCCGGCAGGGCGCGCATGAATTGTCGCTCGATCGACAACAATTCGCGGCTGCGGCCCAGCCAGGTCAACAAACCGATATTGATCCAGGCGCCCAGCGCCGTGCCCAGCGCCAATCCGGCAACGCCCAGCGACAGGCCCCAGACGAAAAACACCTTCAGCGCGATATTGCAGACCATCGCAATCAGGGTCGCGCGCACCGGCGTGGCGGTGTCATGGCGCGCATAGAAGGTCGAAGCCAGTATCCGCACCAACGCCATGGCCGGTAATCCGATGCCATAGGCCGCCAGCGCCACCGCTGCCATGGTCGCGGCATTGCCGTCGAAGGCGCCGTGCGCGAAAACCGCGCGCATCAGGGTGCCAGGAATGACCAGGAAGGCGGCCATGAAAGGTAAGGTCAGCAACAGGCTCATTGCCGCCGCCCGGTTCTGTGCCGCATGCGCCCCGGCGGCATCGCCGCGTGCCAGCCGCGACGACATTTCCGGCAGCAGCACCGTGCCGATGGCGATGCCCAGCACCCCCAGCGGCAATTGGTTGAGGCGATCGGCATAATACAGCGCCGTCCGGCTGCCCGCCGGCAGGTAGCTCGCCAGAATGGTGTCGATGAAGGGCGCGATCACCACGCTGCCGGCGCCCACGGTCACGGCGGCAAAGGCGCGGAAGAACTCCGCCACCTGCGGCGACCAGCGCGGCAAGCCCAGGCGCAGCCACAGGCCTTCGCGCGCCCCGGCCCACAGGATGAAGACCAGTTGCGCCACACCGCCCAGCAGCACGCCCCAGGCCGCGGCATAGGCGGCGTTGGGAAACCAGTGCCAGGCAATCAAGGTGGCGATCATCGCCAGGTTCTGCAGGTTGGACCAGGCGGCCGCGGCCCAGAATTTCTCGATCGAGTTGAGCATCGCAGACAGCTGCACCGCCACCAAAGTCAGCATCAGATAGGGAAAGGTGATCCGCGCCAGCGACACGGTGAGCGCGAATTGCTCGGGATTGTTCAGAAAGCCGGGCGCCAGCACGCGGATGATGGACGGCATGAAGAGGGTGGCCAGCACCAGCAGCACGATCTGCACCGCCATCTGCCAGGCGAAGATGGCGTCGGCGAACTTGGCGGCGGCTTCATCTTCACCTCGCGCCCGCAAGGACGCATAGCGCGGCAGGAAGGCAGGGTTCAGCGTGCCTTCGCCGAAGATGGCGCGGAAATTGTTGGGAAAGACAAAGGCGACGAAGAAGGCGTCGGACAGCACACCGGCGCCCAGGGTCCAGGCCAGCAGCGCATCGCGCGCAAAACCGGTGATGCGCGACAACAAGGTAAAGCCACTGACCGATACCAGCTTGCGCAGCATCAGCGGATCTTCTCTGATTCTTTGGCCAGCTTTTTCACCAGCGGCAGGATGCGCGCCACCACGATCTTCACGCCTGCCGGATTGGGATGCATGCCGTCCGCCTGATTGAGTTTGGGATTGAGCGCCACGCCGTCCAGGATGAAGGGATAGAATAGCACACCCGTTTCCCTGGCCAGGCGCGGATAAATCCCGTCAAACTGCTTGACATAATCGGCGCCCAGGTTGCGCTGGGCATGCATGCCGGTGAGCAGCACCGGCACATGCGCGCGCTTAAGCCGGGCCAGGAGGGCGCGCAGATTCTTTTCGGTTTCGGCCGGCGGAATGCCGCGCAGCATGTCGTTCCCGCCCAGCTCGACGATCACGGCACCCGGATGATCGGCCAGCGACCAGTCCAGCCGCGCCAGCCCCCCGGCCGATGTGTCGCCGCTGACCCCGGCATTGGTCACCACCGCGTCGATCCCTTCGCGTTTGAGCGCGGCTTGCAGCTGCACGGTGAAATCGGTCCCCGGCGGCAGGCCATAGCCCTGGGTGATGCTGGTGCCCAGGGCGAGGATTTTGACAGGCGTCGCGACAGCCTGCCCCGCTCCCGCCACGATCAGGGGCAGAACTATGCTAAGCAGAAGCTTGAATCCGCGCGTCATCGTCACTTTATCCGAGTCAGCATGAACAATCCCCCGCCCGCCCTTCAGCTTCAAGATGTAAGCCTGACCTTGAAAAGCCTTGCCGGGCCGGTGGACATCCTGAAGGGCGTGTCGCTGAGCGTGGCGGCCGGCGAAAGCATCGCCCTGACCGGCGCCTCCGGTTCGGGCAAGTCGTCGCTCCTGATGGTGGCGGCCGGGCTGGAAAAACCCACATCGGGACGCGTCACCGTCACCGGCACCGACATCACCCAGATGGGCGAGGACGCGCTGGCGCGTTTCCGGCTGGGCCGGGTGGGCGTGGTGTTTCAGAGCTTCCACCTGATCCCCACCATGACGGCGCTGGAGAATGTGGCGGTGCCGCTGGAGCTGATGGGGGTGCCCGATGCCTTTGACCGCGCCGAAAAGGAATTGCGCGCCGTCGGCCTGATCCTGCGCACCGATCATTATCCGGGTCAGATGTCCGGCGGCGAACAGCAACGCGTGGCGCTGGCCCGCGCCCTGGCGCCGGGGCCGCAGATCCTGTTCGCCGACGAGCCCACAGGCAACCTGGACAGCGCCACCGGCACCGGCATCGCCGACCTGATCTTTGCCCTGAATGCCGAACGCGGCGCGACCCTGTTCCTGGTGACGCATGAAGAAGGCCTGGCGCGGCGCTGCAGCCGGGTGCTGCGCATGGCGGACGGCAAGCTGAATGATTGACTGGCGCCTGGCCCTGCGCTTTGCCCGGCGCGAATTGCGCGGCGGCTTTGCCGGCTTCCGGATTTTCTTTTTCTGCCTGCTGCTGGGTTCGGCGGCGATCAGCGGCGTGGAGTCGCTGAGCGACGCCTTCCTCACCGGCTTGCAGGACCAGGGACAGGTGCTGCTGGGCGGCGATGTCTCGGTCAACCTGGTGCACAGGGCCGCCAGCGATGACGAGCTGAAATTCCTGAATGCGCAGGGCCGCGTCTCCCGCGCGCTGTCGATGCGCGCCATGGTCTATGCACGGGACAATACGGCGCGCCAGCTTGTAGAACTCAAAGGCGTGGATGATCGCTGGCCGCTGTTCGGCGCGCCCAGGCTTCGCCCGGTGCAGGATCTGCGCGATGTGATCGCCTGCGAGGATGACGGGGTTTGCGGCGTGGCGGCGGAGCAAACCTTGCTCGACCGGCTGCATGTCAAACGCGGCGACCTGATCAAGCTGGGCGATGCCACCTTCCGCATAATGGCGGCGCTGGACGCCGAACCCGACCGCATCTCCACCGGCTTTTCGCTGGGGCCCCGCATGCTGGTGGCGGCCAAATCCCTGCCCGCCACCGGACTGGTCACGCCCGAAAGCCTGGTCAACTACACCTATCGCATTGCGCTGAAGGGAGCGCCCGCCGACCCGGTTCGGGCCAAGTCGCGTATCAACCAGTTCCGCGATACGGCGCAGGCGCGCTTTCCCGAAGCCGGCTGGAACATCCGCGACCGGGGCGATGCCGCACCCGGCATCAAGCGCTTTGTCGAACAGCTCACCATGTTCCTGACGCTTGTCGGCCTGGTCGCGCTTGGCGTGGGTGGTGTCGGCGCGGGCCAGGCGATATTGGCCTTTCTGGATCGCAAGCGCGCCGACATCGCCATTTTGAAAACATTGGGCGCCAGCGGCAGCTTTGTCTTTACGGTGTTCTTCCTGCAGGTGATGGCGGTGGCGCTGCTGGCCACGGCGGTGGGCGCCGCGCTGGGCGCGGCCCTGCCCTTCGCCATTGTCTGGATCTATGGCGATGCCTTGCCGGTGCCGCCGACATTCGGTTTCTATCCAATACCCATCCTGCTGGCTGTGGCCTTCGGCCTGTTGTCGGCGGTGGCATTCGCGGTGCCGCCATTGTCGCGCGCCCGGGCGGTGCCTCCCGCCAGCCTGTTCCGTGACGTGATCGAACCGGCCAAAGTCGAGGGGCAAAATCTGTATCGCGCGATCTCCGCGGCCGCGGCGCTGGGTGTTGCGGTGCTGACTTTGGTGGTGGCACCCTCGCCGGTGTTCGCCGCCGAGTTTCTGGTGGGCGCCGCCGCCGCGCTGGCGCTGCTGCGCCTGCTGGCGGAAGGACTGCGCCGCGCGATTCTGACCATACCGCGTCCCAAGTCGCCGCTGGTGCGGCTGGCCTTCGCCAATCTGGTGCGCCCCGGCGCCGCCACCGGCGGCGTGGTCACGGCACTGGGCCTTGGCCTGACCTTGCTGGCTACCGTCACGCTGTTGAACGCCACCATCAACGCGCAGGTGGCGGGCGCACTGCCCGCCCGCGCGCCCAGCTTCTTCTTCATCGACATCCAGCCCGCCGAAACCGCCGCCTTCGACCGCACCATCACCGGTTTTTCCAGTGCCAGCGATTACAAGCGCACGCCGATGATCCGGGGGCGCATCACCGCCCTGAACGGCGTGCTGTCGGCCGACGCCAAGGTCGCGCCCGACGCCAAATGGGCGCTGAGCGGCGACCGCGGCATCACCTATGCCGCCACCCCGCCCGACGGCACCAGCATCACGGAAGGAAAATGGTGGGCGGCCGACTACAAGGGCCCCACGCTGATCTCACTGGACCAGGCCATCGCCAAGGGCACCGGCCTGAAGATCGGCGACTCCATGACCTTGAACGTGCTGGGGCGCAGCTTCGAGGGCCGCATCGCAAGCCTGCGCAAGGTCGACTTCACCACCGGCGGGCAGAATTTCGTGCTGGTGCTGTCGCCGGGCCTGATCAGCCAGGCGCCGCACGCTTTCCTCGCCACCGTGCGGGTGGCCGACGCGCAGGAAAATCCGCTTTACATGGCGGTGACCACGCGCTTCCCCAACATCTCCACCATCCGGGTGAAGGACGCCATCCAGCAGGTGCAGGCCTTGCTGGCCTCGCTGGCGCAAGGCGTCAGTGCCGCTAGCCTGGTCACCATCCTGGCGGGGCTGCTGGTGCTGGCGGGCGCGATTGCGGCGGGCACACGCGCCCGGTTGTACGACGCCACCATCCTGAAGGTGCTGGGCGCCACCCGCGCCCGCATCGCCCTGGTCTATGCCATCGAATATGGGGTGCTGGGGCTGGCAACGGGGATGATCGCGCTGCTGGCCGGGACCCTTGCCGGCTGGGTGATCGCCTTTGCCATCCTGGACGTGCCCTTCACCTTCGATGCCCAGGCGGTTCTGATCACCGTGGTGGGCGGGGCGGCGGCGACATTGCTGTTCGGCCTGCTGGGCGCCCTGGGCGCCCTGTCGGTGCGGCCGGCGCAGCGGCTAAGGTCGGCTTAACCGTAGCAAAAGCTTAAAAAAGCCCGTTCCGGGCGGCCTTGATACGGCCACAACAAATCACGATATAGTAGGGGCAAAGGGAGTACCAAATGGCTGACTTCGACAACCGGATTGTACGTGGTGCGACGACTGTCGCCGACACGATGGATGCCGGCCTGCGCGCTCACATGCTGCGGGTTTACAACTACATGGTGGGCGCGCTGGCGCTGACCGGCGGCGTGGCGTACCTCGTCGCCAACACGCCCGCCTTGCTGAACCTGTTCTATCAACAGGTGGCGACCGCCAACGGCGTGGCCATCTCTCCGACCATCCTTGGCTATGTCGTAATGTTTGCGCCACTGGCCCTGGTCTTCTTCCTGTCCTTCCGCATCATGCAGATGAGCCAGGCTGCAGCGCAGGCCACCTTTTGGGCCTATGCGGCAATGGTCGGTGCTTCGCTGGCCTCGATCCTGATCGTCTACACGGGCGCCAGCGTCGCGATGACCTTCTTCGTCACCGCCGCCACCTTCGGCAGCATGAGCCTGTGGGGTTACACTACCAACCGCGACCTGACCGGCATGGGCCATTTCCTGATGATGGGCGTTTTGGGCCTGTTCATCGCGATGATTGCCAACATGTTCTTCAAGTCTCCGGCGATCGATTTCGCGGTGAGTGCGCTCGGCGTGGTGATCTTCACCGGCCTGACCGCCTGGGACACCCAGAAGATCAAGAACACCTACTACCAGGTGGGCGGCGACACCGCCGTGGCCGGCAAGGCCGCCATCATGGGCGCGCTGTCGCTCTACCTGGACTTCCTGAACATCTTCCTGTTCCTGCTGCGCTTCATGGGCAACCGCCGCTAGGCGAAGCGAAACTGGAAAAGAAAAGGCCCGGAGCGATCCGGGCCTATTTCTTTTCAGTCTTTGGACAGTGCCTTCAGCAGCTTCTTGTCGAACACCTTCAGCACCTGGGCCAGCTCATGCCCGCGCTTGAGGATCACACCGCCCGCGGCGATCACGCTGTACTGTCCCTGCTTGGCTTTCAGCTTGGGCCGCTTCTCGATGCGGTATAGCGGCATCTCGCTGGCGTGGCGGAAGATAGAGAACACCGCCACCTCGTCCAGGAAGTCCAGCGCATAGTCGCGCCATTCGCCGGCAGCGACCACGCGGCCATAGACGGTAAGGATGCGGTTGAGTTCGGGACGGTCGAACGTGACCTGCGGAACTGTCGCCGGAGACATGTCACGCACCATGACGGTGCGGTGAAGGGAAATCGGTTCTTCAACCATCCGGAATCAATGATGAGCCGGGAACTCGCGACCCGCAAGTCATTGATGCGATTGATTCTGTAGAATTTGTCATTGCCTGCCCAAAAATGGTCATGATTGGACCATGGCGTGGCCGCTTTCGGGATCGAAAATCTGTGCGTCGGTTGGTTGCGAGTCGGCTCGGATTAACAAGCCCCCCAGCCCCTTTCCGGGAAGGCAACGCGCCAACCGACAGTTTCTTCAAAAACAGAATCACCGCAGCGTTCGGATGAAGTCGCGTATCCACGCGCCATACTGCCCGAACAATCCGCCTATGGCGCCGATCAGGGTGCAGACCATCACGCCATAGGGAATGAACAGATCCGGCCGGTCACCCAAGAGGTTCGCCGTGCCCGCCGCCGCCAGTCCGCAGGCCGCCCCGATCACCAGCCCGCCCAGGGCGCCTGCCACATAGCCGCGCGCCACGTCGCGGGCATAAAGCAGCCCCATGGTGCCGGCGATCATCATGCAGCCGAACAGACCGTAATGCAGGGCGAGAACCGGGCGGTAATGGCCCAGCAGCATGAAGCCCGCCGCACTGGCGCCGCCCGCAGCCAAGGCGCGGATCAGAAGCTTGGGGTCCACCAGCGGCAGCGCCTTTTTCATGATGAAAGCCTAGCGCGCGGGGCGGTCCCGGCAACCGGTTTATGGCCCCGTCCTTGCGGCGAAATGGCGATTTCTCTAAGCAGTTCCCATGGCGGAAATCGGCGAATTCCTGCGCGACCTCTGGTACATGCCGGCTCTGGCGTCCAGCCTGGCGCCCGGCCAGATGCGCCGCGAGATGCTGCTGGGCGAGCCGATCGTGCTGGGCCGGTTGAAAGATGGCGCGCTGTTCGCGCTCAGAGACATCTGTCCCCATCGCGGCGTGCCCCTGTCGGCAGGCCGCATCCTTCCCGAAGGCAGCGTCGAGTGCCCCTATCATGGCTGGCGATTCATGCCCGGTGGCCAGTGCAGCAAAATCCCCTCCCTGACCGGCAGCGAAGATCTGAAGGCGGAAAGCATCAAGGTCCGCGCCTATCCCGTGCGCGAGCAGGACGGATTGATCTGGGTCTATATGGCGGCCAGGCCCGGCAGCGAACCCAGGAATGAACCGCCCCGCCCCGGCGTTTTGCACCCCATGCGCTGGACCGAGACACAGCGTTTCGCATGCGGCATCGACCATGCCGTGATCGGGCTGATGGACCCGGCCCATGCTGCCTATGTGCATAACCATTGGTGGTGGAAACGCAAAGCCCGGCTGAAGGAAAAGCACTACGCCCCGCTGGCGAACGGCTTTGCGATGACGGCGCACCGGCCTTCCAAGCCGGCCTACCGCATCCTGGGGGATGTGACGACCGAGATCACGTTCGAACTTCCCTCCACCCGCTTCGAAACCTTGCGCAGCCGCCTGCTGGGCAAGGACGTGAAAGTGGTGGGCCTGACCGTCTGCACCCCGCGCGACAGCGAAAACACCGACGTGATCCAGGTCTTCTGGTGGCCGGCCTGGCTGAATTTCATCTATCCCTTTTTCTGGGCGCTGGGCCGCACCTTCATCGCCGACGACCGCAAGATCGTGGAGCTGCAGAAGGAAGGCCTGAAGTTCAGCCCGAATCTGATGCTGATCCAGGACAGTGACCAGCCCGCCATCTGGTACCACCGGGTCAAGAAAGCCTGGGCGGAATCGGTCGAAAATGGCACGGATTTCGTCAATCCTGTGCAGGAACGCATCCTGCGCTGGCGGTCGTGATTTTAGGGGTTGCGCCCCTCCCCCACCCGCACTAAACGGTCCCCTTAACCTACATCTTGGCAGGCCCCCAGCGCCCTCAAAAGCGTGGCCGGTTTGCGCGCGACCGAAGAAGCAACAGCCATGCCCAAACGCACCGATATCCATACCGTCCTGATCATCGGCGCAGGGCCTATCGTCATCGGCCAGGCCTGCGAATTCGACTATTCCGGCGCCCAGGCTTGCAAGGCGCTGCGCGAAGAAGGCTATCGGGTGGTGCTGGTCAACTCGAACCCCGCCACCATCATGACCGACCCGGACATGGCGGACGCCACTTACATCGAGCCCATCACGCCGGAGTTCGTGGAAAAGATCATCGCCCGCGAGCGGCCCAATGTGCCCGAGGGCATGGTGTTCGCCCTGCTGCCCACCATGGGCGGCCAGACGGCGCTGAACACCGCGCTGTCCTTGCGCAAGATTGGCGCCCTGGAGCGCCACAATGTCGAGCTGATCGGCGCCACCGCCGACGCCATCGACAAGGCCGAGGACCGCGAGCGCTTCAAGCAGGCTATGCTGTCCATCGGGCTGGATGTGCCCAAGGGCTTCACCCTGAAGGGCCAGCTGCGCCAGAAAAAGGATTCGTCCGGCAACCCCATCTATGACGGCAACAATGCCCCGGTGATGGAATTGGGTCCCGAAACCCTGTCCAAGGCGCTCAGCGTGATGGACGAAGTCGGCCTGCCGGCCGTCATCCGCCCCAGCTTCACCATGGGCGGCACGGGCGGCGGCATCGCCTATAACCGCGAGGAATTCTTCGCCATCGTGGAAGGCGGGCTGGAAGCCTCGCCCACCAACGAAGTGCTGATCGAAGAGTCGGTACTGGGCTGGAAGGAATTCGAGATGGAAGTGGTCCGCGACAAGGCGGACAATGCCATCATCATCTGCTCGATCGAGAATATCGACGCCATGGGCGTGCATACCGGCGATTCCATCACCATCGCCCCGGCCCTGACCCTGACCGACAAGGAATATCAGCGCATGCGGTCGGCCTCGATCGCGGTGCTGCGCGAGATCGGCGTGGAGACCGGCGGATCGAACGTGCAATGGGCGGTCAACCCCAAGGATGGCCGCATGGTCATCATCGAGATGAACCCGCGCGTGTCGCGCTCATCTGCGCTGGCGTCCAAGGCCACCGGCTTTCCCATCGCCAAGATCGCGGCCAAGCTGGCTGTCGGCTACACGCTGGACGAACTGAAGAACGACATCACCAAGGTCACGCCCGCATCGTTCGAACCGACCATCGATTATGTCGTCACCAAGATCCCGCGCTTTGCCTTCGAGAAATTCCCGGGCGCCGAACCGCTGCTGACCACCAGCATGAAGTCGGTGGGCGAAGCCATGGCCATCGGCCGCACCTTTGCCGAAAGTCTGCAGAAGGCGCTGCGTTCGCTGGAGACCAGCCTGACCGGCTTTGACGAGATTCCGCTGGAGAGCGAACCGGCCGCCATCCGCGCCGCGCTGGCCCGCGCCACGCCGGACCGGCTGCGCCTTACCGCGCAGGCCATGCGCTTTGATTTCCCGCTGGACGAGATCCAGCGCATTACCGGCTATGATCCCTGGTTCCTCGGCGAGATCGAGACCATCATCCGCACTGAGCAGCGCGTGGCAAAAGACGGGTTGCCGAAGGACGCCAAGGCATTTCGCGCCCTCAAGACCATGGGCTTTTCCGATGCCCGCCTCGCCAAGCTGACCGGTCAAAAGGAAGATGCCGTACGCGCCGCGCGCCACGCGCTAGATGTCCGGCCATGCTACAAGCGCATCGATACCTGCGCCGCCGAATTTGCGGCGCTGACGCCCTACATGTATTCGACCTATGAGACGCCGGTCGGCGGCTCGACGGCTTGCGAAAGCAATCCGACCGACGCCAAGAAGGTCATCATCCTGGGCGGCGGGCCCAACCGCATCGGCCAGGGCATCGAGTTCGACTATTGCTGCTGTCATGCCGCCTATTCGCTGTCGAGCCGCGGCTATGAGACCATCATGGTCAACTGCAATCCCGAAACCGTCTCCACCGATTACGACACCTCGGACCGGCTGTATTTCGAGCCGCTGACCCTGGAAGACGTGCTGGAGATCATCACCAAGGAACAGGAAAAGGGCAGCCTTGCGGGCGTGATCGTGCAGTTCGGCGGTCAGACGCCGTTGAAGCTGGCCAATGGCCTGCGCGACGCGGGCGTGCCGATCCTGGGCACCAGTGCCGACGCCATCGACCTGGCCGAGGACCGCAAGCGTTTCCAGAAGCTGCTGGAGGACTTGAATCTCAAGCAGCCGCGCAACGGCACCGCCATGACGGCGGACGAAGCCGTCGCTGCCGCCAAGGCCATCGGCTATCCGGTGATCCTGCGCCCCTCATATGTTTTGGGCGGCCGCGGCATGGTGGTGGTGTCCGACGAGACCGAGCTGAAGAAGCAGGTGGAATCGGGTGAACTGTTCCGCATCAGCGGCGACAATCCGGTGCTGATCGACGGCTTCCTCAATCGCGCCACCGAAGTGGACGTGGACGCCATCTGCGACAAGGACGGCGATGTTTTCATCGCCGGCGTCATGGAGCATATCGAGGAAGCCGGCGTGCATTCCGGCGACAGCGCCTGTTCGCTGCCGCCGCGCTCGCTGTCATCCCAGACAATCGCCGAGATCGAACGCCAGACCATCGCCATGGCCAAGGCGCTGAAGGTCCAGGGCCTGATGAACGTGCAATACGCCATCCAGGGCGACGAGATCTATGTGCTGGAAGTCAATCCGCGCGCCAGCCGCACGGTACCGTTCGTGGCCAAAGCCATCGGCCTTCCGGTGGCGGCCATCGCCAGCCGCGTGATGGCGGGTGAAACCCTGAAGTCGATGAACCTCAAGAAGCCCAATCCCAAGCACATCTCGGTCAAGGAAGCGGTTCTGCCCTTTGCCCGCTTCCCCGGCGTGGACACCATCCTGGGACCGGAGATGCGCTCCACCGGCGAAGTCATGGGTCTGGACGAAAATTTCGGCCGCGCCTTTGCCAAGAGCCAGATCGGCGCCGGCGTGAAGCTGCCCACCGGCGGCACGGTGTTCATCTCGGTGAAGGAAGGCGACAAGGACCTGATCGAAGGACCTGCCCGCGAATTGCTGGCGATGGGCTTCAGCCTCGTCGCCACCCGCGGCACGGCCCGCACCCTGGAGGCCAAGGGCCTGCCGGTTGCGGTCATCAACAAGGTGCTGGAGGGCCGTCCCCATGTGGTGGACGCGCTGAAGAATGGCGAGATCAACCTGGTGTTCAACACCACCGATGGCGCCCAGGCCTTGGCTGACAGTTCGTCCATCCGCCGCGCCGCCCTGACCCTCAAGGTTCCCTACTACACGACCATGGCCGGGGCGGCTGCGGTCACCCAGGCTATTGGGGCCCTGCGGTCAGGCTCCCTTGAAGTCGCCCCCCTGCAGTCTTACTCTTCCTAATGCACCGCTGATCGTCAGAAGTTTTTTATCAGCGATTTCAGTGCCTTAACAATGAATGGCTCCGGCATCCGCCAGTGGCGGGGGCTGCGAGCCTTTTTTTGCCGACGGGAAGAGACGATGGAAAAGATTCCGATGACCGCCGCGGGCTTCAAAGGCCTGGAGGACGAGCTGAACCAGCTCAAGAATGTGGACCGCCACGCCATCATCGCGGCGATCGCTGAAGCGCGCGCGCATGGCGATCTGTCGGAAAATGCCGAATATCACGCCGCCAAGGAGAAGCAGAGCTTCATCGAGGGCCGCGTCATGGAACTGGAAGACCAGATCGGCCGCGCCGATGTGATTGATATTTCCAAATTGTCGGGCAGCAGCGTCAAGTTCGGCGCCACCGTCACCCTGGCCGATGAGGACACCGACGAGGAGCGCAAGTTCCAGATCGTGGGCGATGTGGAATCCGACGCCAAAAACGGCAAGATCTCGCTGTCCTCCCCCATCGCCCGCGCCCTGATTGGCAAGAGCAAGGGCGACACTGTGGAAGTGGCGGCGCCCGGCGGCGCACGTTCTTACGAGATCGTCAAGGTTGAGTTCAGATAACTCTCATCCTGCGACAGGCTCAGGGTGAGGATGTTTTCTCGTCCTCATGCTGAGCCCGTCGAAGCATGACGATCATAGAACGCCTGGAATGAACCGCTTGGTCCGCGCGCGATAAGCTGCGTATTCCGGGAATGTCTGTTCCAGCACCTGCTCCTCGAATTGGCTGCGGACCCACAGCAGCAGCACCACGATCGCGGCAATGATCCAGGACCAAGGCGCCGCGAACTGCAGCGCCGTGCCCAGGATGGTGATGATCTCCACCGAATAGAGCGGATGGCGGACGTAAGCATAGGGTCCGCTGGTCACCAGCTTGCGCGCTTCGGGCAGGATGGAAAAACTCTTGCCCAGCCGCCACAGCACCAGCGCCGAGCCGAGGCTCCCCACGCCGATCAGCACCGCTGCCAGAAGCTGCATGGGAAGATCGAGCCGCGCCACCGGCAGCTGCAGGATGCCCACGCCCATGAAGGTGCCGACCACGCCGAATACGCGTGGCCACACCCCTTTGGAACGTCTCACCGCACGGTCGCGCACCACCAGCAGATAGACCAGCATCAGGTCGAAGATGGCAGCCATGGTCAGGGATATGAACTGCACCCAGACATACAGGCTGGCGGTGCCGGCCGTCATCTGGCCGGCGTCGTAGATCAGCACGGCGCGTAGCTGCAGCGCGCCATAGGCAAACCACAGGATCAGCGGCAGGGCGGCAATGGTGTCATAGCTCTTGGTCTGCTTGAACCGCACCAGGCGCGGATCGGGCGCACCGGGCATCATCGACCAGACCAGCAACGCCAGCCAGCCGGGCCCGAAGGTGATGAGCGACGCCACCTTGAGCAGCGACGGAAGATTGTGCGGATCGAACACCAGCAGGGCGGGAAATAGCTTGCTGGCGATCAGCGCCTGGACCAGCGAGACAGCCAGGTTCAGCACCAGGATCAGGACGAAGCGGCGATGGGCACGCGCCAGGGCAATCACCGACGGCAACAGATACAGGAACAGGATCGCCGCCCCCATCAGCAGCGCTCCGCCCCTGGCCTGGCCGGTCAAAATCTGTTGCAGCATGAAGCCCCCCCGAAAAAACGCTTACGTCTTGTTGGGCCGACGGGCCAGAACCGCGACCAGTTCGGCGACCTCGGTGAATGTCCCATCCGGCGACAATTCCCGCAAGGCCGCCGCCAGGCGTGTTTCGAGCGCCTGTTGCTGCGTGCCCAGACGCTGCGGCGAACAGCTGGACATGGACAAGGCGCGGCCCACGATCTCCTCCACCGTCAGGTCTTTGCGGATCGTCACCGACAATCCGTCCAGCTGCGTGAAGGCGGAGGCAAACAGGAAAGGTTCATAGCGGCGATGCCCGCCTTTTCGCTCCACGGCGTGCGGCGCAGCAGCGCGGCCGAACTTGTCCTGCACATCGCGCAGGATCTTGAACCAGCCATTCTCCTCCACCGGCGGGTGGGTGTCATGGAACAGTACCACCCCGCCGTGCGGGGTCACGATACGGTCCAGCATGGAGAGGGTCGCAGCGCGGTCCATCCAGTGAAAGCTGCGCCCCATCGCCACCAGCGCGAACGGTCCCATGCCGGGCGCCAGGTCGTGCGAGCTGCCCTGCACGATCGTGAGCGTCACGCCGGCAGCATCTGCCGCAGCCCTGGTGGCTGCCAGCATGTCCGGTTCGGGGTCCATCGCGGTGACGGACATGCCCAATTGGGCGAAACCGACCGCCAGCATCCCGGTGCCGCAGCCAAGATCCAGCACCGCATCTCCGGCCTTCAAATCCAGCAGATTCGCCACCCGCGCCAGCAGCCGGTCGGGGAAGCCGAGCCGATAACGCTCGTAAAACGCCGCCGTTCCGGCGAAACGGCGCGGATCGAAGGGAAGACCTGTCATTTCTTTGGCCGCTCCAGCTCCGGCCTACGTTCCGGGAACCTTTTGGACTTTGCTTTGTTCATCATAGGCTTATACTGCCCACGCCTTATTTTGAACGGTCTCAATGGCGAATATCGCGCTCGTCGACGATGACAAGAATATCCTGGCCTCCGTCAGTATGCTGCTGGAGCAGGAAGGCTATCATGTCCGCACCTTTTCCGATCCCGCCGCCGCGCTGACCGCGCTGGCGCCTGCCCCGCCCGATCTGGCCATCCTGGACATCAAGATGCCGCGCATGGACGGGCTGGAGCTGCTGCGCAGGCTCAAGCAGGGCTCGCCCGATCTTCCCGTCATCTTCCTCACCAGCAAGGACGAAGAGATCGACGAGTTGATGGGCCTCAATGCCGGCGCTGACGATTATATCCGCAAGCCCTTCTCCCAGCGCCTGCTGCTGGAGCGCGTGCGCGCCGTGTTGCGCAGGGCAGAAGGAAAACACACGCCGGTTGTCGCCGGCGCCGAAGCGCCCAAGACCGAAGCGCTGGTGCGCGGCAAACTGGCGCTGGACCCCCAGCGCCATGAATGCACCTGGGGCGGCAAGCCGGTGCGCCTGACCGTCACCGAATTTCTGATCCTGCAGGCGCTGGCGCAGCGTCCCGGCTTTGTCAAAAGCCGCGACAGCCTGATGGACGCGGCCTATGACGACCAGGTCTATGTCGATGACCGCACCATCGACAGCCACATCAAGCGGCTGCGCAAGAAGTTCAAGGTGGTGGCCGATGACTTCGACGCCATCGAGACGCTGTACGGCGTCGGTTACCGCTATCGCGAATAGTGCCGCACTTTTCCGCCCTCACCTGGCGCATCCTCGCCTTCAATGCGCTGGCGCTGATCGTGCTCACCGGCGGCGTCATCCTGGTGCAGGCCAGCGGGCGCGGACTGATCGAGGAACGCCTCACCTCCATCCACGAGCAGGCCAATATCGTGGCCGGCACCCTGGCCGAATACGCCACCGAGCCTGAAACCCATACCCTGAAAGTCGCCGAAGCCGAGCCGTTGCTGCGCCAGCTGATCGCACCGACGCGCCTGCGCGGGCGACTCTATCTGCCCGGCGGGCATCTGGCGATCGACACCCGTGACCTGCTCGCCCGCAATGTGGTGCAGACCGGCGAATTGCCGGCGCTGGACACGGCCAGCCAGGTCAAGGCCTGGTTCAAGCGGCTGTATGACGGGATCATGGGTGTGCGCCCCTTTGCGCGACTGCAGCCCTATTCGGAGGGCGGCGAAGACGGGCACATCTACAGCGAAGTGGACAGCGCCCTGACCGGCGTTACCGGCTCGGCGCAGCGGGTGGATGATCGCAACCGCCTGGTGCTGTCGGTGGCGGTGCCGATCCAGCGCTTCACCGCCATCTATGGCGTGCTGTTCCTGTCCACCGAGGGCGGCGACATTGACGACATATTGCGCCAGGAGCGCGCCACCCTGATCGAAGTGTTCATCGTGGCGCTGCTGGTGATGCTGCTTTCGTCCCTGTATCTGGCGGGCACCATCGCCGAACCGGTGAAGCGGCTGGCGGCGGCGGCGGACCGGGTTCGCTTCGGCCTGGGCGGACGCAGCGACATTCCCAATTTCCCCGAACGCACCGACGAGATCGGCGACCTGGCCGACAGCCTGCGTTCCATGACCGGGGGGTTGTACGACCGCATCGACGCCATCGAAAGCTTCGCAGCCGACGTGGCGCATGAACTGAAGAACCCGCTCACCTCGCTGGCCAGCGCGGTGGAAATGTTCTCCCGCGCCAAGGATGAGGAAAGCCGCACCCAGCTGCTGGGCATCGTGCGCGGCGACATCAAGCGCATCGACCGGCTGATCACCGACATTTCCGATGCCTCGCGGCTGGACGCCGAATTGTCGCGCGAGATCAAGGAGCCGGTGGCGCTGCCCCATCTGCTGTCCACCATCATCGAGATCTACCGCATGACCGACAGCGGCGTGGACTTCGAACTCCACGACCAGTTGCCGCAAGGCGCCATCGTGCTGGGCAAGGATGAACGGCTGGGCCAGGTGTTCCGCAACCTGATCGACAATGCTGCCTCCTTCAGCCCGCCGGGCGGCAAAGTGATCGTGACGGCGGTGCGCAGCGACATTGTCGCCCGCATCACGGTGGAGGATGAAGGACCCGGCATTCCGCCCGACAATCTGGAATCCATCTTCGAGCGCTTTTATACCGAGCGCCCGGGCGAGAATTTCGGCAGGAATTCCGGGCTTGGTCTTTCCATCGCCCGCCAGATCATCGACGGCGCAGGCGGACGGATCTATGCGGAGAACCGCAGCCCCGACAACACGCAGGGTATGGGCGCGCGGCTGATCGTGGAACTTCCGCTGGCGCAGCAACATGTATGAACCCGAAAAGAATATTCACGCCACCTGCATCGCAATCGGTACCAAAGGCGTGTTGCTGCTGGGCTCCAGCGGGGCGGGAAAATCCGACCTGGCGCTGCGGCTGATCGATGGCGGCGCGCAACTGGTGGCCGATGACCGCACCATCCTGTTCATCGACAAGGGCGCCTTGTGGGCCAAAGCGCCCGCGACCATTCGTGGCCTGATAGAGATCCGGGGCGTGGGCATCGTGAAGATGCCCGCGCGCGCGCGGGTCAGGATCGCGCTGGTTGTGAAACTGGGCAAGGAAGGGATGCGCCTGCCCGTTCACCGGCCATGGAAAGCGCCGCTCAAGGGCGCTTTGGTGCCCCAGATCGCGCTGGACGCCCGTTTCGCCTCCAGCCCGGCCAAAATACGCGCCGCGCTCAAGGCTTTTGCACAGGGCTTGTTTAGCGACACTTTTATCACCAAATAACCCTTCCCCCGGTGGGCGTTTTTGTTACTGTCCCGCCGCCCGAAGGATCCCGCATGATTGGTATTGTTCTTGTTACCCATGGCCGCCTGGCCCAGGAATTCATTTCCGCGATGGAACATATGGTGGGGCCGCAAACCCATCTGCGCGCCGTCTGCATCGGGCCCGAAGACGATATCGAGCGCCGCCAGCGCGAAATCGCGGCGGCTGCCAAATCGGTTGACGTGGGCAATGGCGTGATCGTCGCCACCGACATGTTTGGCGGCACGCCCTGCAACCTGGCGCTGACCTTGCTGGAACGCGGCAAGATCGAGGTGCTGGCGGGGGTCAACCTGCCCAGCCTGATCAAGCTGATCGACATCCGCAACAAGGTGCCGCTGGAGCAGGCCGTGAAGGACGCCATCGAGGCGGGACGCAAATACATGCGGGCCGGAAGCGCTGACCTGGGATGACCACGCTTCACGCCAGCGCCAAGATCCTGAACAAGCGCGGGCTGCACGCCCGTGCCAGCGCCAAGATCGTGGAAGCCTCGGCGCGGTTCCAGTCCGAGATTCACATCATCAAGGACGGCCAGGCCGTCAATGGCCGCTCCATCATGGGATTGATGATGCTTGCAGCTTCCATCGGCTCTACGGTGATGGTCACGGCCGAAGGCCCGGATGCGCAAGAAGCATTGACGGCGATGCTGGCTCTTATCGAAGCTAAGTTCGGCGAAGAGTGACCTCTGGAATAGCCGCTCTCGTCCTGTTCGCGGCGCTGCTGCATGCATCCTGGAACGCGATGCTGAAAGGCGGCCGCGACGGCTTCTGGGGCATGACAGTGATGGGCATCGCCACATCGCTGGCCTGCGCCGCCGCGCTGCCCTTCCTGCCCGCGCCAGCCCGCGCCAGCTGGCCCTACATCGCCGGCTCGGCGCTGCTGCATGTCGGTTACAACGCTTTTCTGGTGCGCGCCTATCGCCGCGGCGATTTCGGCAGCGCCTACCCCATCGCGCGCGGTTCCTCGCCGCTTCTGGTGACATTGGGTGCTGCGCTGGTTGCGCAGGAAGTCCCCACGCTTACCGGCATGGCTGGAATCGTGCTGGTCAGCATCGGCATCATCTCGCTGGCGTTCCGCGGCCGCCAATTGCAGGAGACCGGCATCTTCTACGCCCTGGGCACCGGCTTCTTCATCGCCGCCTACAGTGTGACCGACGGCATTGGCGGGCGGCTTTCGGGAAGCGCGGTGTCCTATACCTTGTGGATGTGCGTGATATGGGGCGCCACCGCCCTGCCGCTCTACAAATTCCGGCGGCCCGGCGCCGCGCTGTGGCAGGGCACACGCGCCACGGGCCTTGCCGCGCTGGGCGGTATGGTTTCGGTGCTGGCTTACGGCATCGTCATCTTCGCCATGACCGTTGCGCCGATGGGTTCGGTATCGGCCCTGCGCGAGACCAGCGTGTTGTTCGCGGTGCTGCTGGGGCGCGTATTCTTCGGCGAAAAGCTGACCGCCCGCCGGATTGTGTCGGTGCTGGTGATCGCGGCCGGAGCGCTGTGCCTGGAATGATGAAGAAATTTGCAGCTGCGATCCTGGCGCTGCTGGCAACGCTCTCCCTTGCCGGGTCTTTGGCTGGCGCTCAGACGGTAAAGCCCTCCCTGCCCGGCAGCATTGCTCATCCGGCGCTATGGCATGTGGCGGGCGAAGCCGGCGAGGTTTACCTGCTGGGTTCGATCCATGTGCTGCCGCCCCATGTACGGTGGCACACCAGGCCCATCAACATGGCGCTGTCGCGCGCAGATATTTTCGTCTTCGAAGTGCCCGAGGACGCCGCCGCGGTCAGCGAATTGCAGGGCCTGATCCAGAAGAACGGCTTTCTGCCGCCGGACCAGAAATTGCGCGACCTGCTGCATCCCAGGTTCCGCGCCGACTATGACGCGGCGGTGAAATCCTCCAGCCTGGACGCCGACGGCGTGGACCGCGAGCGGCCCTGGCTGGCCGGCATCCAGCTGATGTTCACCCAGATCAGCAAGCTCCATTATGCCTCAAGCAACGGCGTGGACAGCGTGCTGATGGAAAGCGCCGTGCGAAATCACAAGCCCGTCCGCTATTTCGAAACCATCGCCGACCAGTTCGCCCTGCTGGCGCCGGACGACCCCGCGCTGGAGCTGCAGGAATTCGAGGCCGGCCTGGCGGACCTGCGCGATGTCTCGGCCGGTATCCGGCCCATGGTCACCGCCTGGGCCAATGGCGACCAGGCCAGGCTGGACGCGTTGATCAATGGCGACCTCGACCAGTTTCCCAAGGCCCGCAAGCTGCTGCTGGACGACCGCAACCAGCGCTGGGTGCCCCAGATCGAAGCCATGCTGAAGGAAAAGCATGTCTTCTTCGTCACGGTGGGCGCTGGCCATTTGACCGGGCCCAGGGGCGTTCCCGCGCTGCTGCGGAAAGCCGGATACCGCGTCGATGGGCCGTAAAAGCCCCATTTTTCGCGCCCCGCATCATCATATGCATATTTCTTTATATGTTTCTTGCCCCGCCCCGGCCCGGCTGCTATAGGCACGCCCGAAATCCACGGGAATCGTTTCATGGCCGCTTTCAGCGACTACATCGTCAAGGACATCACCCTGGCCGACTGGGGCCGCAAGGAACTGAACATCGCCGAGATCGAGATGCCGGGCCTGATGGCCACGCGCGCCGAATATGGCGCCTCGCAGCCGCTCAAGGGCGCCCGCATCGCCGGCTCGCTGCACATGACCATCCAGACCGCCGTGCTGATCGAGACCCTGAAGGCGCTGGGTGCCGACATCCGCTGGGTGTCGTGCAACATCTATTCGACCCAGGACCATGCCGCTGCCGCGATCGCCGCCGCCGGCATCCCGGTGTTCGCCGTCAAGGGCGAGAGCCTGAAGGATTACTGGGACTACACCGCCAAGCTGTTTGAATGGCATGGCGGCGGCTATCCCAACATGATCCTGGACGATGGCGGCGACGCCACCATGCTGGTGCATCACGGACTGCGCGCCGAAAAGGGCGACGTCGCGTTCCTGGAAAAGCCGGAGAATGAAGAAGAAGAAGTCTTCTATGCGCTGATCAAGCGCCTGCTGAAGGAAAAGCCCAAGGGCTGGTTCGCCGAGATCGCCGCCAGCATCAAGGGCGTGTCGGAAGAAACCACCACCGGCGTGCATCGCCTGTACCTGATGGAAAAGGACGGCAAGCTGCTGTTCCCCGCCATCAACGTCAATGACAGCGTCACCAAGTCCAAGTTCGACAACCTGTATGGTTGCAAGGAATCGTTGGTGGACGGCATCCGCCGCGGCACCGACGTGATGATGGCCGGCAAGGTCGCCATGGTCGCCGGCTTCGGCGATGTGGGCAAAGGCTCGGCCGCGTCGCTGCGCAATGCCGGCTGCCGCGTGATGGTGTCGGAAATCGATCCCATCTGCGCCCTGCAGGCCGCCATGGAAGGCTATGAAGTCGTCACCATGGAAACCGCCGCGCCCAAGGCCGACATCTTCGTCACCGCCACCGGCAATGTGGACGTGATCACCCTGGATCACATGCGGGCCATGAAGGACCGCGCCATCGTCTGTAACATCGGTCACTTCGACAGCGAGATCCAGATCGCCGCCACCAAGAACCTGAAATGGCACAACATCAAGCCGCAGGTGGACGAGATCGAATTCCCCGACGGCAAGCGCATCATCATGCTGTCGGAAGGCCGCCTGGTGAACCTGGGCAACGCCATGGGCCATCCCAGCTTCGTGATGTCGGCCAGCTTCACCAACCAGACCCTGGCGCAGATCGAGCTGTGGCAGAACACCGGCAAGTACGAGAAGAAGGTCTATGTCCTTCCCAAGGTGCTGGACGAGAAGGTCGCCCGCCTGCACCTGGGCAAGGTCGGCGCCCAGCTGACCGAGCTGACCAAGAAGCATTCCGACTACATAACCATCCCGCAGTCGGGCCCCTACAAGCCGGACACCTACCGCTACTAAGAGCGATTTCATCGCTTCGAAGAGGCGCGCTGCACAGCAGCGCG
>CAIUTH010000182.1 GCA_903902075.1 uncultured Alphaproteobacteria bacterium | reverse complement strand
GGTCTGGCGGCCACCCGCGATTTGGTTGCTTTCCTGCGTTACGACGCAAGTAGCGCCAATCCGCTGGCGGGCAAGGTGCGCTGGACCATTGGCCGCGGCGTCTCCCAGTCCGGCAATTATCTGCGGAGCTTTATCCATCTGGGATTCAACGTGGGCGAGGACGGTCGCATCGTGTTTGACGGCCTCAATCCGGTTGTCGGCCCGCGCATGCTTTCCATAAACTATCGCTTTGCCACGCCCGGCGGGCTGACCTGGCTTTACGAGACCGGGACCGAGGGTCCCAATTGGTGGAGCACGTACGACGACGTGGCGCGCGGGCAGGGTAAGCATAGCCTGCTCGACCGCTGCCTCAAGGACAGGACTTGCCCCAAAATCGCGGAGATCATGGGCTCGACCGAGTTCTGGGACTTGCGCGCCAGCCATGATTATGTCGGCACCGATGCACGCGCCGACATTCCGCTGCCGGCCAATGTGCGGCGCTATTACAATGCGGGGGCTCCCCACAACGGCGGCCGTGGCGGCTTCGATCACCTGACACCAGCCACGCAAGCCTGTGTGCTTTCCTCCAACCCCAATCCGGCCTCCGACACCAACCGCGCCGTCTTCGCCGCCCTGGTGGATTGGGTGACCAAAGGCACGGAGCCGCCGCCCAGCATCTATCCGGCCCTGGCGTCCGGCGGGCTCATCACGCCGGCGGCCTATGACAAGGCTTTTCCGAAGATCGCGGGCGTTCCCCGCCCGGCCTATTCCCCCACCTATCAGTATGACCTGGGCAAGAGCTTTGATGATGCCGATCTGACGGGCGCCATCACAATGGTCCCGCCGCGTATCCTCAAGGAAATACCGCAATTGGTGCCGCGCGCCGATGCCGACGGCAATGAGTTGGGCGGCATCCGCTCGCCGCTCATTTCCGCGCCGCTCGGCACCTATGTTGGCTGGAACGTCTTCGCCGGCGGATTCGAGAAAGGCCGCTTTTGCAACAATATCGGCGGCTATATTCCTTTTGCCGCCACCAAGGCCGAGCGACTGGCCAAGGGCGATCCGCGCCCCTCGCTGGAAGAACGCTATCCCAGCCACGCCGCCTATGTGGCGAAGGTAAAGACCCAGGCCGACGCGCTGGTGGCCCGGCGCTATATGCTGGCGGAAGATGCGGCGCGCATTGTGTCCGAAGCCGAGGCGGCGAAGGTGCCATAAAGAAAAGGCCCGCTGAAACAGCGGGCCTTTTGTTTTGTGATGTCGCGAAGGGTTACTTCACGCCCACCCGCACATCTTCCAGGATGCGACGCGCGCGCGTCGTATTGAAGATGCCGCAGGAGCAGAAGCGCGCCATGGTCTCGGCCGCTTCCTTCGGCGTGCGGCGGTTCTCCTTGACGAAGCTCATCATCTTCTGCGCCAGGTTGATGGACAGCATGCCATGGCCGCACATGGTGGACAGCATGATGGCCTGCTTGCCCGGGGTGTTGTCTCCCACTTCCTCGAAGCCCAGCGAATAGGCCACCGAGTGGCGCGGAATGCCGGCAAACTTGCAGGCATTCTTGGCGTTCTCGATCGAGGAGGAGATGTTGATCGACAGGCCCAGGTCTTCTTCCTTGATGCGCTTGACGAAGGCTTCCGCCTTGTCACGGCTGTCGAACACGGCCGCCATGGTGCCGGCCTTGCTCATGCCTTCCAGCACCTTCTTGAAGTTCGGCTTGTTGCGCTTGCCCCAGTGGCCAAAGATGCTCTTGCT
>CAIUTH010000181.1 GCA_903902075.1 uncultured Alphaproteobacteria bacterium | reverse complement strand
CCGCCCCGTATTCCTGGTCGCGAAATACCGTGAGGCCTTCCTTCAGCGACAACTGGAACCAGTCGCGGCAGGTAATGCGGTTGCCGGTCCAGTTGTGGAAATATTCATGCGCCACCACGCCTTCGATGCGGGCGTAATCATCGTCGGTGGCGGTTTCGGGCGTGGCCAGCAGCACCTTGTCGTTGAAGATGTTGAGGCCCTTGTTTTCCATGGCCCCCATGTTGAAGGCGCTGACCGCCACGATCATGAAGATGTCCAGGTCGTATTCGCGGCCGTAATTCTCCTCGTCCCATTTCATGGAGCGCTTCAGCGCATCCATGGCGTAATGGGCGCGCGGCTCATTGCCATGCTCGACATAGATGTCGAGGACGATCTTGCGCCCCGTCATGGTGGTGAAGCTGTCATGGATGGAGCCCAGATCGCCTGCCACCAGCGCGAACAGATAGGACGGCTTGGGGAAGGGATCGTTCCACACCGCGAAGTGGCGGCCGCCGGGCAGCTCGCCGCTGTCGGTGCGGTTGCCGTTGGACAGCAACACCGGATACTGCTCGCGCGCCGCTTCCAGGCGCACCGTGAAGACCGACAGATTGTCGGGCCGGTCCAGGAAATAGGTGATGCGGCGGAAGCCTTCCGGCTCGCACTGGGTGCAGAACATGCCGCTGGACAGGAACAGGCCTTCCAGCGCGGTGTTGGCGCTGGGATTGATTTCGCTGCTGACTTCCAGGATCAGTTTTGCCGGCGGATTGGGGATGGTGAGATTCTTGTCATCCAGCAGATACTCGCCGGCGGTCAGTGTTCGGCCGTCCAGCGTCACCGACAGCAGCTTCTGATTCTCACCCGCCAGCACCAGCGGGCCGTGGCCGTTCAATCGCTCGATCTCAAGCCTGGAGGAGACGCGCGTGGCTTCCGGCTCCAGCGAAAAATCCAGATGCACGGTGCGGATGCGAAATTCCGGCGCCTGGTAATTGGCCAGATAAATGGCGCGCGGTTCTTCGGTACGCATGGGATGAGGTCCTTTGGAAGCGGCGGGACGTTAGCCCCAAACGGCCAGACCCGCCACCGTCAGGCGGTGAAGCCGCTAGAACCGGCAGCAACCGCGGCAAGGAAAGATGCCCGATCGCGCCCGTGGGCTTATCGCACCACCATCACGCGGTCCGCTTGACCTCGGCCAGCAGGTCCTGTGCCTTGTGCGCCAGCTCGGCCAGTTCGTTGGGCATGTCTTCGCCCGACTTGCGCGCCCAGTCCACCAGCGAGATGGCGAAAGCGGCAAGGCGCGGCGCGCTGGCGATCAGCCGCGCCTGTTCTTCCATCTTGGCGGGATCCAGGTCGTATTCGGCGCCCGGCACACGCCAGCCGCCCCATTCGGCTTCGCCGGTGACGACGACGGGATAGGTGCCCGGCACGGGATGACGGGCGCAGTCTTCGGCGGGCTGCCACTTGTTGCGGGCGCGCACAACGCGCCAGACCTGCGCATCGCTGGGCGTCTTGTCGCCCAGCGGCTCTTCGCTGAGCAATTCCTCGGCGGCGAATTCGCGGCCCAGGCCCACGTCATAGTGAATGCGGATCGGCTCATCTAGGCCCTTGGCCCAGTGCGGCACGACATGCTCGATCAGCGCCCAGGTGCCGACCGGCTTCACGTAAACCCGCTGGTTCTTGTGGAACTGCGCTTTGGCCATGACGGGGTAATTCCGAAAAATGCCCGATCAGCCTAAGGAAGCGCTGTTAAGTCCCGGTTAAGGCCAATGTACGACTTCGAGCAAAACTCCTGTAAAACCGGGCCATGGAGAGCCCTTGCGTCAAAATCTGCACCTATGACCCCGCCACCGGCCTGTGCCGGGGGTGCGGGCGAACGCTGGCGGAAATCGGGAACTGGTTCTCGATGACGGAGGCGCAGCGGCGGGCGGTGATGGAAGAATTGCCGGCCCGGCTCAAGGCCCCACTTCAAAACTAGGGCGCAAGCCAGCTGAGTTCGCCCGCCAGCTTCACATTTTCGCCGATCACGATGATGGACAGCGGCTCGGCGGTTTGTGCGGCGGCACCCAGGCCAGCCAAAGTGGTGACGATCACCTGTTGATTGTCGCGTGCGGCATTGGAGACGATGGCGCAAGCCTCGTCCGGCCCGCGCCCCGCCGCCATCAGCGCGTCCGCGATCTCGCCCGCGAAGCGCCGCGCCATGTAGAGCACCAGGGTGGGCGCGCCGTGGGACACCGCGGCCCAGTCCAGGCTGGTCAGCTTGCCGTCCACGCCATGACCGGTGATGAAGGTCACGGCATGGTTGGTGTCGCGGTGGGTGACGGGAATGCCGGCATAGGCCAGGCCCCCGATACCGGCGGTGATGCCCGGCACGATGCGAAAGTTCACGCCGGCGCGCGCCAGCGCCTGTGCTTCTTCGCCGCCGCGGCCGAACACGAAGGGGTCGCCGCCTTTCAGCCGCAGCACGCGTTTGCCTTCCTTGGCCAAGCTCACCAGCAGGTCGGAGATTTCATCCTGCTTGCAGCTTCTGACCCCGGCGCGTTTGCCGGCATAGATCTTCTCGGCGTCCGACAAGGAGAGCAACGTCTCGTCCACCAGCGCGTCGAACAGGATGGCATCGGCCTGGGCCAGCGCCTGAAGACCTAGCGCGGTGATCAGGCCGGGATCGCCCGGCCCGGCACCGACCAACCACACCCAGCCCGGTTCCAAATCAGCCAAACCCAATTTTGCCACGAGATTGCGGTCCATGACCCAGCTATAACATGCGGAATCGGCGGGAAAAACGCTCATTCCCAAAGCCATTGAGAAGCAGGGACCGGGCGGCTAAAACCCCTTGCCATTCAAGCATCGCCCAATAAGTCAGGAAGCCATGACCAAGCCCCGCAGCGACCTTGTTCCCAACACCGCCGATTACGAGAATCTGCCGCTGGTGACTGCCAACGGCTTTCGCGAATATGACGCGCGCTGGCTGTTCGGCAAGGAGATCAACCTGCTAGGCATCCAGGCGCTGGGCCTGGGGCTGGGCACCTATCTGCACGACATCGGCGTTCAGCCGAAAGTCGTCACCGGCCACGACTATCGTTCCTATTCGTTGTCCATCAAGCAGGCGCTGACCATCGGGCTGATGCAGGCCGGCTGCGAAGTGCATGACATCGGCCTGGCGCTGTCGCCGGTCGCCTATTTTGCGCAGTTCGCGCTGGACTGTCCCGCGGTGGCGATGGTCACCGCCAGCCATAACGAGAATGGCTGGACCGGCGTGAAGATGGGGGCGCAGCGGCCACTGACCTTCGGGCCGGACGAGATCAACGCGATCAAGGATATTGTGCTAAACGGCAAGGGCAAGGAACGCGACGGCGGCAAGTACATCGCAGTGCGTGACATGCGCGAGACTTACCTGCAGGCGGTGACCAAGGGCCACAAGCTGTCGCGGCCCATCAAGGTGATCGCAGCCTGCGGCAACGGCACCGCAGGCGCCTTTGCGCCCGAAGCCCTGCGCCGCATCGGCGCCGAAGTGATCGGCATGGACACCGAGCTGGATTTCACCTTCCCCAAATACAATCCCAACCCCGAAGACATGGAAATGCTGCATGCCATGGGCCATGCTGTGAAGGAGCAGGGCGCGGACCTGTGCCTGGGCTTTGACGGCGATGGCGACCGCTGCGGCGTGGTGGACGACAAGGGCCGGGAGATTTTTGCCGACAAGATCGGCGTGATGCTGGCGCGCGGACTGTCCGCTCAGCACAGGGACGCCCAGTTCGTGGTGGATGTGAAATCCACCGGTCTTTACCTGGCCGATCCGGTGCTGAAGGCCAATGGCGCCCGGACCGATTACTGGAAGACCGGCCACAGCTACATCAAGCGCCGCACCGCCGAGCTGAAGGCGCTGGCCGGTTTTGAAAAATCCGGCCACTTCTTCTTCAATCCACCCATAGGTCTGGGCTATGACGACGGCATCGTCGCCGGCATCCAGGTTCTCAAGATGCTGGACGCGGCCGGCCCGGGCGCCAAGCTGTCGGCGCTGTATGACGGCCTGCCGCAAAGCTGGGGCTCGCCCACCATGGCGCCCTTCTGCCCCGACGATAAGAAATATGCCGTGGTCGAGGCGATGGTGAAGGAATACACCGCGCTGAAGGACAAGGGCGAGACTTTGCTGGGCCGCAAGATCACGTCCGTCGTTACCGTCAATGGCGTGCGCGTCACCCTGGATGACGGCACCTGGGGCCTGGTGCGCGCTTCCTCCAACAAGCCCTCGCTGGTGGTGGTGGTCGAGAGCCCGGCCTCGGAAGCCAATATGCGGGCCATGTTTGCCGATATTGACGCTCGCCTGGGCAAACATCCCGAAGTCGGCGAATACGACCAGAAGATCTAGCCGTCTTGTCTTGATCGCCGGTCTGCGCGAGCATCCCTGAAAATAATGGGGAGGGGTGCATGGACCGGCGCACATTGCTGGCTGCGGGACTTGGCGGGGCGCTGCTGCCGCGCGTGGCGCTGGCGCAGCCGCCCCATGAGACCGGCTATCTGCCGGGCGATTCCCAGGAATTCATCGCCCTGTGGCCCGGCACCCCGCCCGGCGGCGCCGGAATTCACCTGGACCTGAAAGTCACCGACGCGGTGCAGCCGGATGGTTTCCATGTCCGCGCCATCAGCCAGATCCAGCAGCCCGGCTTCTTCGTCTATCGCCCCGTCAAGCCCACGGGGCTTGCCATGCTGATCATTCCGGGCGGCGGCTATGCCGCCGAGGGCGGCGACCGCGGGAGCCGCGAGATCGCGCAGTATTTCGCGTCGCGCGGCATCATCAGTTTTGTGCTGCGTTATCGTTTGCCGGGAGAAGGCTGGAAGAACCGCGACATGGTGCCGTTGCAGGATGCCCAGCGCGCCATGCGCCTGATCCGCGCCGGCGAATATGGCGCCCAGAAGCTGGGTGTGATCGGGTTTTCCGCGGGCGGGCATCTGTCGGCTTCGCTGGCGTTGCGCCATGGCATGACCACGTACGAAAAGATCAGCCCTGCCGACGGCGGCGACACAAAACCCTTTATCGCCGCGCACATGTACCCGGTGATCACCATGGGGCCGGGCGCCCATACCGGTTCACGCGACAAGCTGCTAGGGGAAAGTCCCACGCCCGAGATGATCGACAAATGGTCGCTGGAAAAGCATGTCGGCGCCGATGCGGTGCCGTCCTTCCTGGCGCTGGCCGCCGATGACGACATCGTGCCCCCCATGCCCAACGGCATTGCGTTTTACCAGAAGCTGCAGGAGGCGAAGATCGCCTCACAGATACATGTGTTCGAGGCCGGCGGGCATGGCTTCAGCCTGCATTGGGCGCAGGGAAAACCTTGTGGCGCCTGGCCGGAGCTGTTCCTGTCCTGGGCCGGCACGCACGGCTTCAAGGTTTAAGCGCGTCCAACAGCGCGGCGTGGAAGCGCGCCGGGTCCTGGATTTGCGGTGAGTGGCCAAGATCGGGAAAGCGGATCAGCCTGCCCTGTTTGAAGCGCCGGACCGCCGCTTCCGCCAGCACGGGATAATTGCCAAGCGTCGCGCGGATTTCCGGCGGCGCCAGCTGCTTGCCGGGCGCGGTATTGTCCTTGTCACCGATCATCAGCAGCACCGGCATTTTCAAATTCTCGAATTCGTAGAACACCGGCTGGCTGTAGATCATGTCGTAGGTGAGGGCCGAATTCCACGCCACGATGGCCTTGCCGGGACCGCGATACATGCCCGCCAGCATCTGCACCCAGGGCTCATATTCCGGCTTCCAGCTGTTGGCATAGTAAGTGACGCGCTCGTAATCGCGGATACTGTCGGCGCTGGTCTTGAGCTGGACATGATATTGCGCATCCAGGCTTTGCCACGGCACGCCTTTCGCCCGCCAGTCTTCCAGGCCGAGCGGATCGACCAGCACCAGTCTTTCGGTATCGGCCGGAAAGGTCAGGCCATAGCGCATCGCCAGCATGCCGCCGGTGGAATGGCCCATGACAATGGCTTTGGTGATGCCCAGCGACTTGAGCAGGTCATGGGTATTCGCCGCCAATTGCTCGAAGGTGTATTCGTAATGTTGCGGCTTTGTGGATTTGCACCAGCCCACCTGGTCAGGTGCGATGACGCGGTAACCGGCGCCGCTCAGCGCCCGGATGCTGCCTTCCCAGGTCGCAGCGCAGAAATTCTTCCCATGCAGAAGCACCACCGTGTGGCCGTTTGGCATGGCCGGCTTCACGTCCATATAGGCCATGTCCATCGCCATGTCCTGGCTCTGGAACCGGTAATGCTGCAGCGGGAAGGGATAGTCATAGCCTTCCAGCTGCGGGCCATAGGCGGCTTCCTGTGCCGATGCGGCGGACGCGATGAGCAGGAGCGCGGCGGCGATAGCAGACTTCATGCGCGAACAATACGCCTTGCCCGCAAAAGGAAAAGGGTGTGAAGCTTGGCAAAAATAACGGGGAGGGATTCATGGATCGCCGCAACATGATCGGGCTTGGGCTGGCTGCAGCCGCAATGCCAAAATTCGCGCTGGCCGACACCGTGATGCCTGGCGACGGCAGCGTTCCCAGCGATCCCAAGGAGATTGTCACCCTGTGGCCGGGCACGCCGCCGGGTGGCGCGGGCGTGCACCTGCCCAACCGCATCCAGAACCGTGATCCGGGCGCGGCCCCTGTCGACCGCTATATCGACCAGGTCGGCAATCCCAGCATGATCGTGTTCCGTCCCGACAAGCCGGATGGTTCGGCCATCATCGTGGCGCCGGGCGGCGGCTATTCGCGCGAGATGCTGGATTTCGAAGGCACCGATGTGGCGCGCCGTTTCAATGCCGCCGGCGTCACGGTGTTCGTGCTGCGCTATCGCCTGCCGGGCGAGGGCTGGGCGAACCGCAGCGACGTGCCGCTGCAGGATGCCCAGCGCGCCATGCGGCTGGTGCGCGCCAATGCGGCCAAATATGCGCTGGACCCGGCGCGCATCGGCTTCATGGGCTTTTCCGCCGGTGGTCATGTCGCCTGCTCCATCGCCACCCGTTTCGCCGCCAAGGTCTATGCGCCGGTGGACGCGGCGGATTCGGTGGATGCGCGCCCCAGCTTCTCGATGCCGATCTATCCGGTGGTGACCATGGGCGATGGCCGCCATGCCGGTTCGCGCGACAAGCTGCTTGGCGAAAATCCCTCAGCCGAAGCGATCGATGCCTATTCCTGCGAAAAGCATATACCGGCCGATGCGCCGCCCACCTGGATGTGCCTGGCTGCCGATGACAATGTCGTGCCGCCGATCCCCAATGCGGTGGCCTATTTCACCGCCCTGCGCGCGGCCAATATCGTGGCCGAGATCCATGTCTTCGAGGCCGGCGGCCATGGCTATGGCATCAGCAAGACTATCGGAAAGCCGGATGCGGCCTGGCCCGACCTGCTGCTGAAATGGGGCGCCAGCCACGGATTTTTCAAGGCGGTTTAGGCCGTCTCGCGCTGGCGCACGAAATCCAGCGCGTCGCGCAGCACGGCGATGCCGGCGTCATGACGCGGCGCGTTCTCGCTCAGGTGGCGGCGGAACAGCCGCGCACCCGGCCGGCCATTGTAGAGCCCCAGCATCGGCTTGATGAGAGTGTGCAGCCGCGCACCCTGGGCCAGCTGGCGCTCGACATGGTCGCAATAGGTGGCGATGGCCGCATCCAGGTCGGTGGGTGCGCCGCCAAAGAAACGGGCATCCACGTCCGTCAGCACGATCGGATTCTGATAGGCAGCACGGCCCAGCATCACGCCGTCGACATGCTTCAGATGTTCTTCGGATTGCTCCAACGTTTCGATGCCGCCATTGATCAGGATGGTGAGGTTCGGCCGCTCGCGTTTCACGCGATAGACCAGCTCGTAATCCAGCGGCGGCACGTCGCGGTTTTCCTTGGGCGACAACCCTTCCAGCCAGGCCTTGCGGGCATGCACAGCGAACACGCTTGCGCCGGCTGCCGCACACCTGTCGATCAGCGCGCGCAACGCCTGTTCGGGATCCTGGTCGTCCACCCCGATGCGGCACTTGACCGTGATGGGCAGATTCACGGCCGCGCGCATCGCCGCCACGCAGTCCGCGACCAGCTGCGGCTCCCGCATCAGGCAGGCGCCAAAGCGCCCGGACTGCACCCGGTCGGACGGGCAGCCAACATTCAAATTCACTTCGTCATAGCCGAAATCGGCGGCGATCGCGCAGGCCTGCGCCAGCTTGGCCGGATGGGAACCTCCCAGTTGCAGAGCCAAGGGGTGCTCGAACGCCTCGAAGCCCAGCAGCCGCGCGCGGTCGCCATGCAGCACCGCGTCCGCCGTCACCATCTCGGTGTACAGCAGCGCGTTCCTGGTCAGGCAGCGATGCAGCACCCGGCAGGGACTGTCGGTCCAGTCCATCATCGGCGCGACGCTGAACCTGTGGCTTAAGCTGTTCATGGGATTGAATTAATTGGAGTTGGCGCGGATTCTCAACGAAAATCTGGCCTGTTCCCGTAACGTGTTGCGCCCGCTATCCAATTTTGCGATTGCCGGCATCCTGTTGCATCATCGGGCAAACAAAATTGGGCGCAGCCCGGGCTGCGAGGGGAGAGATACATGGCATTCCTGACACGGCGCGCGATGCTGTCTTCGACGGCGGTGGCGCTGGCGATGCCCGGCATGCCGGCCCAGGCACAAACCAAGGCTGCCACGCCGCCCGATACCGAATGGCGCAATTATGCCGCCGACCTGGCCAATACCCGCTATGCGCCTCTGGACCAGATCAACGCGACCAACTTCGACAAGCTGGAAGTCGCATGGCGCTTTCCGTCGTCCATCCTGGGGTCGCGCCCGGAATATACCTGGGAAGCGACGCCGCTTCTCATCAAGGGCAAGCTTTACACCACCGGCGGAGCGCGCCGCGATGTGGTCTGTGTCGATGCCGCCAATGGCGAGCTGCTGTGGATGTTCCGCAAGGATGAAGGCATGCGCGCCCGCAACGCGCCGCGCCAATATTCGGGACGCGGTCTTGCCTATTGGACCGACGGCGCCGAGGAACGCATCCTCTATGTTACGCCCGGCTATCAGTTGGTGGCGCTGGATGCGAAGACCGGCCTGCCGATTGCCGGATTCGGCGATGCCGGGGTGGTGGATCTGAAACTCAACGACGACCAGGTGATCGACCCCCTGGGCGGCGAGATCGGCCTGCATGCCACGCCCACCGTGGCGCGCAATGTGGTGATCGTGGGCGCGGCCCATGCCTCGGGCAGCGTGCCGGGCAACAAGCCGCGCACCAAGGGTTATGTTCGCGGCTTTGACGTGAAGACCGGCAAGCGGCTGTGGATTTTCCACACCATCCCGCTGAAGGGCGAGTTCGGTTACGACACCTGGCTGCGGGCCGGCGAAGCGGAGAAGGCTACCAACACCGGCGACTGGGGCCAGATCTCGGTGGATGAGGATCTGGGCCTGGCCTATCTGGGGATCGAGATTCCGTCGGCCGATGAATCCGGCATTCGCCGCCAGGGCAACAGCCTGTTCAGCAACTGCATCGTCGCGGTGGACCTGGAAACCGGCAAGCGCCGTTGGCACTACCAGCTGGTGCATCACGATATCTGGGACCGCGACGTGCCCTGCGCGGCGATCCTGTGCGACATCCCGCACAACGGAAAGATGGTGAAGGCGCTGGCCCAGCCCAGCAAGCAATGCTTCCTGTATGTGCTGAACCGCGAGACCGGCCAGCCGATCTGGCCGATCATTGAACGCAAAGTGCCCAAAGGCGATGTGCCGGGCGAATGGTATTCGCCGACCCAGCCGATCCCCAGCAAGCCGCCGCCGTACGATGTGCAGAGCGTGGATGCCTCCACCGTCATCGACTTCACGCCCGAATTGCACACCAAGGCGCTGCGGCTGTTGTCGCACTACAAGACCGGACCGGTTTACACCCCGCCGTCCCTGTCCAAGGCCGACGGTTTGTGGGGTACCCTGACCTCGCTCGCCACCCAGGGTGGCACCAATTGGGCCGGGGGTTGCTACGATCCGGAAACCCACACGGTTTTCACCTTTTCGGAAACCACTGTGGCGGTGGACGGGCTGGTCCCCGGCAATCCGCGCTTCACCGATGCCGATTTCGTGCGCGGCACCTTTGCGGCGGCGCCCACCAAGGCTGCCGTGATCCAGGGCGGCGATGAATATCTGGCGCCGCCCACCGCAGTCGCCAATGCCGGTGCGGGACCCGCGGCTGGCGCTGCACAGGAATTCCGTCCCGGCGTGCTGACCATCGACGGTCTGCCGCTGATGAAGCCGCCCTATGGCCGCATCACTGCCACCGATCTCACCAAGGGCGACATCGCCTGGCAGATCGCCCATGGCGATACGCCGGACAACATCCGCAATCATCCGGCGCTGAAGGGCCTGAAGATTCCGCGCACCGGACGGCCTGGCCTGATCGGTCCGACGGTCACCAAGTCGCTGGTGATCTGCGGCGAGTCCGGTTTTGCCACCACGCCGAACGGCAAGCGCGGCGCCCTGCTGCGCGCCTATGACAAGAAGACGGGCGAGGATCGCGGCGCGGTCTATATGCCGGCGCCGCAGACGGGTTGCCCGATGACCTTCATGCTGGGCGGCAAGCAGCATATCGTGCTGACCATCGGCGGCCCGGGCTTTCCGGCCGAGATGATTGCGTTCCGGTTGCCGGGCTAGTAGCCCAGCTTCAGCATGGAGTTGGTGGCGCCGTTCACGGTGCCCTTGTCCAGCCATTCCAGCGAGGCCTTGAACAGGATCAGGTGGTTCTTCTCCCACATGGCGTTGTGGGAGGAGCAGCCCAGGTCGATGAACACTTTCTGCGGGCTGCCGATATCGGCATAGAAATCGCGCACCCGTTCCGGGGCGACCTGCTTGTCGTTGATGCCGCTGACCATCAGGGTCGGTGTGGTCATGGCCTTCACTTTCTCCTGCGTCCAGCCCCAGCCCGTGGATGAGATGGACGCGCGCCGCACCGCCGGTGTCCGTTTGGCGCCCACCGGATCGGATTTCAGCATTTCCGACCAGACCGAGGCGGCGGCGGACGGATCGACCTGGCCTGGGCAAGGCGCCTGGCGTTCCCAGTTGGCGGTGAATTCGTCATGGCTCTGTGTGCTGTAGGTGGGACCGGGGACCGGCAGCACCGCGGGCGCTTGCGCCTTGACGGTGCGGCCATAGGCCGGCGCCAGCAGGATCAGCTTGTTGACCTGGTCCGGATGATTGGCGGTCCAGCCGCCGGCGCGTGGGCCGCCTTGCGACCAGGCGATCAGGTTCAGCTTGTCCACATGGCGCAGCTTCTTGATGTAGGCGACCGCGGCGGAAATATCATTCCAGTCGGAGTCGATATTGGTCAGGGCGCCGGGATAGCTGGTCATGCAATTGATCCCGAAGCCGGTCTGCGGCCCCGGCGCCGGCTTGCACGCTTCCGCCATGGGCGCGGGCCGCGCCGAACGGCCATAGCCGGTCATGTCCAAGCTGAACACGTCATAGCCGGCGGCGGCCAGGTACCCCATCCAGCTGTAATCCTGGTAAGGCACGTCGAAGCTGACTTCGGCCGGGGTGCCGGCGCCGTGTACGAACAGCACCACCTTGTCGCCGGCGCCGCTTTTCAGAACGCCGGGCAGGGCGCGCTCACGGACATACAGGCTGGATTTCCTGCCGGCGATCACCGGCACGGTCGAGGTCACCGTGACGGTGTGGTCGCGCGTGCTTGTGTCTTGTGCAGCAGCTGGCGCGGCCAGCAGGACGGAAACGGTGAGGATCGTCTTCAGGCGCATCACAATTCCCCCAGTTATTTCGGGAAAGTATGACGCGTCCTGCTGGGGACAGGCAACCGCTGCGCCCCCGCTGGCTTGTGCCAGCGAGGGTGAGGGTGGCGGCCAAGCCACCCGAACGCCAAGCGCCGTCAGGCGCGCCGGCCGGGCCCGGACGGGCTATTTATGGTGCTGCAGCTTGGTATTCACCAGCTGGAAGAACACCGGCACGAAGAAGATCGCCAGCACGGTGGCGGTGATCATGCCGCCCACCACGCCGGTGCCGATGGCGTTCTGGGAACCCGCGCCCGCGCCATGCGCCAGCGCCAGCGGCATGACGCCGGCGATGAAGGCGATGGACGTCATCAGAATGGGGCGCAGGCGAAGCCTTGCTGCTTCCATCGCGGCGTCGAAGGCGCTGGCGCCTTTCTTCTCCGCATCCACCGCGAACTCCACGATCAGAATGGCGTTCTTGGCAGACAGGCCGATGGTGGTCAAAAGGCCGACCTGGAAATAGATGTCGTTGAACAGCCCGCGCGCCCAGGTCAGGCCAAGTGCGCCCACCACGCCCAGCGGGATCACCAGCATCACCGACAGCGGGATCGCCCAGCTTTCATACAAGGCCGCCAGGCACAGATAGATCACCAGGATTGAGAGGGCGTACAGGGCAGGCGCCTGGCTGCCGCTGGCTTCTTCCTGATAGGACAGGCCGGTCGCCTCGATGCCCACTTCCTTGGGCAGCTGCTTCGCCAGCTCGCGCATCCGGTTCAGCGCCGTACCGGTCGAAACGCCCGGAGAACCCTGGCCCTGCAGCTCGATGGCGGGAAGGCCGTTGTAGCGCGTCAGCGAAGCCGGTCCGATGGTCCAGCGCGAGGTTGCGAAGGACGAGAAGGGCGCCATGGTGCCGCCCGCGCTGCGGACATACCAGCGGTCCAGGTCCTGCGGCGTCATGCGATAGGGCGCATCGCCCTGCATGTAGACACGCTTGACGCGGCCGCGGTCGATGAAGTCGTTGATGAATGTCGAACCCCAGGCGGCGCTGAGGGTTGAATTGATGTCGGCCAGCGACACGCCAAGCGCGCTCGCCTTGGACTGGTCGATGTCCACGTGAAGCTGGGGTGTATCGTCCAGGCTGTTGGGCCGCACCTGGGCCAGCAGCGGATCGCGCGCCGCCAGGCCCAGAAGCTGGTTGCGGGCCGCCACCAGGCCGGCATGGCCGATATTGCCCTTGTCTTCCAGCTGCAGGTCGAAGCCGGTGGCATTGCCCAGTTCCTGCACCGACGGCGGCACAATCGGGAAAATCTGCGCGTCCTTGTTCTGGAAGAAATTCATGAAGGCGCGCCGTGAGATCGCGACGGACGTGTTCTTGTCGCCCTTGCGCTCGCTCCAGTCCCTCAGATGGGTGAAGGCCATGCCGGTATTCTGGCCCGAACCGGCAAAGGAGAAGCCGGCCACGGCGAACACGAAGTCGACATTGTCCTTTTCCTTGTCCAGGTAATAGTCGGCCACGCCCTTGGCCACTTTCAGGGTGGCGGGCTGGGTGGTGCCAGCGGGTAGGGTGATCAGGTTGAAGATAAAGCCCTGGTCCTCGTCCGGCAGGAAGCCGGTGGGCAGACGGATGAACAACACCACCAGCAGCGCCACGATGCCGCCAAAGGCGATCATGGTGGTCCATGTGTGCTTCAGGAACCATTCGGCGCGGTCATGGTACCAGTTGCGGAAGGCGTCGAAATTGCGATTGAACCAGGTAAAGAAGCGGCCATGCTTGACATGGCCTTCGCCTTCTACCGGCTTGAGCAGGGTGGCGCAGAGCGCCGGCGACAGAACCAGCGCCACCAGGATCGACAAGGTCATGGCCGAGACGATGGTGATGGAGAACTGGCGATAGATGATGCCGGTGGAACCGCCGAAGAAGGCCATGGG
>CAIUTH010000180.1 GCA_903902075.1 uncultured Alphaproteobacteria bacterium | reverse complement strand
TATTTCGCCCGCATGGCACCGTTGACAGGCGGTGAGATGGGCGCGGCCATGACGGCTTTTGCGAAGAACGACAAGGATGCCAAGGCCGCCGCCGTGCTGGCCACCGATCCGCGCTTCAATGCCGCGATGCGCACCACCTGCGTCGCCACACTGATCAATGGCGGCCATGCCACCAACGCGCTGCCCCAGCATGTCAGCGCCAACGTCAATTGCCGCATCTTCCCCGGCACCAAGCCGGAAACCGTGCGCGACAAGTTGCAGGAACTGGTGGCCGACCCGCAGATCAAGGTCACCGCCCAGGCCGCGCACAATGATCCGGCGCCCGCGCCGCCGTTGACGACGGTGCTGATGAAGCCGTTGGTCGCTGTGGCGGCCAAGCGCTGGCCTGGCGTGCCGGTCATTCCGCAGCTGGAGATTGGCGCCACCGACGCTTCCTTCATGACCCCGGCGGGCATTCCCACCTATGGCTTCACCGGCATGTTCTTCGAACCGGACGGCAGCCGGCTGCATGGTTTGAACGAACGCATCCGCGCCCAGGTCCTGTATGAGGCGCGCGATTACCTGTTCGACCTGATCAGGATCTATTCGAAGTAAGTTCGCGGCGCATCGCGGCGAACACGCTGGCCCAGTCGCCCGGCATCGGCTGGCGGAAAAGGCGCAGCGACGGATACCAGGGACTGTCATCCCGGCCCAGGAACCAGCGCCAGTCCGGGACATGTTTCAGCGCCACCCAGGTGGGCACACCCAGCGCCCCGGCAAGATGCACCGGCGCGGTGTCGGCGCTGATCACCAGGTCGCACGTCCTCATCATCGCGGCGGTGTCGAGGAAGGCGTCGGAGCCATTGTCGAAGTCGTAACTCTCGACCGTCATGCCCGGCGGAAGACGATTGAGTTGTTCACTGCCGGCATTCTTCTGCAACCCGATCAGCCGTATGCCGGGGATGGAGGCGATGGGCGCCAGCGCCGCCACGGGAAAAGACTTGCCTTCCGATCCCATCACCAGATTGAGGCCCTGCCAGGCGACGCCGATGCGCAGGCCGTGGCCGCCAATCTTTTCCTTCCAGCGTGCGACGCGCGCGGGGTCGGCAGTCAGATAGTGATCGGCGGCCGGGATCGTCTGCGCCGTCAGGCCCACCGCCAGCGGAATGCTGGCCAGCGGGATATGAAAATCGAAGGAATCCGGCACCGCGCCCCAGCCGATCAGTTCGACGGATGGCGTGGCGCGCTTCAGCAATTCTACCAGCTGAGTCGGGACCGAAAGAATGATCTTCGCGCCGCGATCCAGCGCGAACTGTATGTAACGGTAATACTGGATGGCATCGCCCAGCCCTTGCTCTATGTAACAGAACAGCGTCTTGCCGCGGATATCCTCCGCGCCGGTCCACAGCGGCTGATCATAGACCCGCGCCTCCATGGGCCTGGGCATCTGCTTGCGCCACTCATACAGCGGCAGGCCGCTTTCAAAATCCTGCATCAGCAGGTGGCACAAGGCGCGATTGAGCGGCGCCGCCGCCAGGACAGGATCCAGGGCCTCGGCGCGGCGGAAAGACTCCAGCGCCTCTGCCAGCCGCCCTTGATTTTGCAGCGCCAGGCCGCGATCGCTCCAGCCCGGCGCGAAGTGCGGGAACAGGGCCAGCGCCCGGTCATAGGCCGCCACGGCCTCGCCGTAGCGCAGCAACAGCTGCAAGGTGATGCCGCGATTGAGATGGATGGCGGGATCGCGCGGGTCCAGCATCGCGGCACGGTCGTAACAGGCCAGCGCCTCGGCAAAGCGGTCATGCCCGCTCAGCGCGTTGCCGGCCTCGATCAGGTAACTGGGAAAATCCGCCGCCATGGATCAGTGCAATTTCAATTTGGGCCGGATGATGTGGTTGACATGTCCCACCGCGATCAGCGCCAGGCCCTTGAGCCAGCCATGAATGGCGATCAGATGCATGCGGTAAAGAGAGACATAGACGAAGCGGGCCAGCCGGCCCTCGATCGCCATGCGCCCGCCAATCAGATTGCCCATCAATGAGCCCACCGTGGAGAAATGGCTGAGCGACACCAGCGAGCCGTGATCGCGATAGACAAAATCCTTCAACCTCTTTCCCGCGATCATGGCGACGATGTTGCGGTACGCGATCGCCGCCATCTGGTGCGCCGCCTGGGCGCGCGGCGGCACCGGCCGCGTCTCGCCCTGTGGCACGAACCAAGCACAGTCGCCGATGGCGAAAATGCGATCATCGCGCGTGGTCTGCAGCGTCGGCTTCACCACCAGCTGGTTGCCGCGCGCGGTTTCCAGGCCCAGGGCACCCAGCATGTCCGGACCCTTCACGCCCGCAGCCCACACCCGCAGATCGGCTTTGATGAATTCGCCCGACTTGGTGATCATACCATCGGCGGTGGCTTCCACTACCTGTTCGCCGGTCAAAACGCGCACGCCCAACGCTTCCAGTTCCTGGTGCGCGGCCTTGGCCAGATCCTCGGGCAGCGCCGGAAGGATGCGCGGCCCTGCCTCGATCAACGTCACCTTCAGCCGCGACTCGTCGAACACTTCCAAACCATAATGACGCAACTCGGCGGCGGAATTGTACAGCTCGGCCGCCAGCTCCACGCCGGTGGCGCCGCCGCCCACGATATCGACTCGCACAACGGCGTCGGACGCCGGATCGCCACTGACGCTGCGCGACACACGCAGGCAGTGATTGAGCAGATTGGTGCGGAAGCGGTCAGCCTGCAGCCGGCTGTCCAGGAAGATGCAATGCTGGGCCACGCCTTTGGTGCCGAAATCGTTGCTGACCGAGCCCACCGCCATCACCAGATAGTCATAGCGAATGCGATGCCGGCCCATGATCTCGCGGCCGTCCGCGTCCTTGATGGGGGCGATCAGCACATGCCGGCTTTCGCGGTCCACGCCTTCCATCACGCCATAGAAGAAGCGATAGCCCCAGGCATGGCCATGGCTGCGATAGCCGACCTCGTCCAGGTTGGCGTCCAGCGATCCGGCCGCCACCTCGTGCAACAGCGGCTTCCAGATATGGGTGCGGTTTTTTTCCACCAGGATGATGTCAAACGCGTCTCGCCCGAAACGGGCGCCCAGCCGCGTGGCCAGCTCCAGCCCACCGGCGCCGCCGCCGACCACCACGATCTGGGTCTTGCGTGCTTTGGTCATCGGTCGACAAATAGCATGGGACAGGCTTTTCCGGCTTCGCTTTTTGCGTCAGGGTAACGCCCAGAAACAACAGAAAGCCCCGCCATGAGCGATTTCCGCATCAGCCTGGACAAGGCCAACACCATCATTTCGGCCACCTTCGCCAAGGGCAAGGAGGCGGGCATGAAGCCCTTGTCCTGCGTGGTGGTGGATGCGGGCGGCCATGTCATCGCCTTCCAGCGCCAGGACGGCACCTCGTTCCTGCGGCTGGACATCGCGCGCGGCAAGGCGGCCGGGGCGCTGGCCCTGGGGGTCAATTCGCGCAAGATCGGCGAGATGGCTGCAGAGCGCCCCAGCTTCATCGCCTCGCTGGGTCACCTGGCGGCGAACGGGCTGATCCCGGTGGCGGGCGGCGTCATCGTCAAGGGACCGGATGGCTTGCCCATCGGGGCGGTCGGCGTCACCGGCGACACATCGGACAATGACGAAGTTGCGGCGCTGGCCGGCATTGCGGCAGCAGGACTGAAGGCTTAAAGCTTCAAAGCTTACGTCTGCTGGCGGTACATCTGCCGCGTGAAGCGGATTTCGTAAAAAGCCCTGGCCAGGGAACCGTCGGCACGCAGCGCCGGCGGATGGCTGACCACGAAAAACATGTAGGCCCGGGGCAAGGGCTGATCCTTTTCATCCAGCTCCTGCAGGGTCAGGGAATTGCTGACCAATCCGCCTGCCATGGGCCGGGCGAAAGCCACAGGCGGCATCAGCTTGTGTCCGCTGGCTTCGACAAAGCTTTTGGCCGCCGCGATCAGCGGCGCACCATCCAGCACCATGTCCGAGGTGCGCCGCAGGACGCAGGAGTGCAGCGAGGCCTGCTCGATGGTCAGCAAATAGGGAACGCCGCCGCGGGTCACCATCCAGCCCATGCCGTCCGGCTTGCCTTCGATGGTCTTGACCTGGGCCGGGCTCAGCGCCTCCAGCTTGTCCGCTGCCGCCTGGGACGCCAGCGCGCCGTCATCGGGAAATTTCTGCAGGCAATAGGACGAGAACAGCGCAACGAAGTCCTCGGCGACCGGTGGCGGCGGATCCTGCGCCAGCGCGGCGCCGGCCAGCAGCAGAAAGCCACCGGCCAGCGCCAGCCTCACGCGGTGACTTCCTCGACCACATGCAGGCGGCGGTTCGGATTCACGAAGAACCAGGGAATGATGCAGACAAGACAGACACCGGCCGCGATATAGAAGGCATATTCCCAGCCCCACATCTGCGCGAACAACGGCGTCAGCGAAGCCGTCGCCGCGCCGGCGATCTGGCCGCCCATGTTCACCAGGCCGGAGATCACACCCGTGTAAGGTCCGCCGAAATCGGCCGCCACGGCCCAATAAGTCGCCTGGCCCAGATACAGCGCGCCTGCACCGCCCGCCAGCACCAGCACTGCCACAGTGGTGTCTGTGGCATGGCTGCCGATGATCAGGAAGACCGCGGACAGGAAAAGGGTGAAGGCGCCGAACAGGCTGCGCCCGACATACTGGCCCCAGTGCTTGACCAGCCAGTCGCTGATGACGCCGCCCAGCAAACAGCAGCTGGTCATGGCGATGAACGGCAAAGTACCCAGCAGCGCACTGCTTTTCAGATCAAGCCCGCGCCCATCCTTGAGGTAAATGAAGAACCAGGTGTGAAAGATGAAGGCGACATAGCCGAAGGCGATATAGGCCAGGGTCGTGCCCCAGACATCCACACTGGTGAAGATCTTCTTCCATGGCACCGGCGGCATCACGCCTTCCACCTTGACCGGCTGGCCGGCCTTGATGTGCGCACGTTCTTCCGCCGTCACGCTGGGGTGTTCGGCGGGGGTGTCGCGGGCGAAATAGTACCAGACACCGGCGATCACGATCCCGATGGCGGCGGAAATATAGAAGACTTCATGCCAGCCATAGAAAGCGATAATGGCGGCGACCAGGGGTGGGGCGGTACCCGAACCCAGGCCGACGCCGCCGAATACCCAGCCATTGGCCTTGCCGCGTTCCTGGGTGGGAAACCAGGCGGCAATGAACTGGTTGGACGACGGATAGGCGACCGATTCGCCCATGCCCAAGACAAAGCGCACCGCGATCAGCACCCACAACGATCCGCCCATGCTGGGCGGCACCAGGGCGGTGACGACGCTGAGCACGCTCCACCAGATCAGGCCCAAGGTCAGGGTCTTGCGCGGCCCCAGCTTACCGACCACCCAGCCGGCCGGAATCTGGAAGGCGGCGTAGCCCAGCAGGAAAGCCGAGAACACCCAGCCCAGCTGAACCTTGGAGATGCCGTAATCGGTGGCGAGATAGGTGCCCGCAATGGAGATGTTGCTGCGGTCGATATAGACCACGGCGCTGACCACGAAGATCAGCATGATCAGCAGGTAACGGACTCTGGATTTCATCATGGCATTTCCCCGGGCGCAGCCGACTGAGTGTCCGCGCGATCCGCGGTTTTGCGGCATCCAAGCCTAGTTCGCGCCATTCGTCAAAGTCGCTTATACTGCGCCGCAAAAGGCGCATCGTGTTTGGGCAACCGCCGGCGCCAATTTTCGTTTCACAGACGGCCATAGCGGCAATGCGCCCGACCTGGGCGCACTGGAATTGGGCCAGCCGATGCCCCATTATGGCCCCCGCGCCTGACACGAGCGCATCCACAACACCGGCACATACGGGAACAACATGTCCAGGAAGCTTGACGGAAAGACTGCGCTGATCACCGGCGCCGCGGCGGGTATCGGCCTTGCTACCACCAAACTCTTCCTGACCGAAGGCGCCAAGGTGATCGCTACCGACCGCGACCTGAAGGGTCTGGACGGCATGGATTGCGAAAAAGTGCAGCTGGACGTGACCGACAGCGCCGCCATCGCCGCGCTTGCCAGGAAGACCGGCAAGCTGGACGTGCTGTTCAACTGTGCCGGCTTTGTGGAGAACGGCACCATTCTGGACAATGACGATTCCCATTGGGAGAAGTCGTTCCAGATCAACGTCTATGCCATGGCCCGCATGATCAAGGCGTTCCTGCCCGG
>CAIUTH010000179.1 GCA_903902075.1 uncultured Alphaproteobacteria bacterium | reverse complement strand
TTGTTCAGCGAGGTTTCCAGTTCCTGGAAGCTGGGCTGATATTCGCTCGGCACGCTGCCGCGGCCGATTTCCACCGACACCTGCGCCGCATTGCCGTGCAGATGCGCGACCAGGATGTCGCGAATGACGTGATAGAACAGTGCGTCCTCATCGATCACCGCCTTCAGGCGGGTGCCCAGCGGGCCGACGATGCCATAGGCCAGGAACACGCCCAGGAAGGTACCGACCAGCGCCGAGCCGATCATGCCGCCCAGGACTTCCGGCGGTTCGCTGATCGCGCCCATGGTCTTGATGACGCCCAGCACGGCGGCGACGATGCCCAGCGCCGGCAACCCGTCGGCCATGGACTGCAGCGCATTGGCGCCGACCAAAGCTTCGTGGTGATGCTTTTCCAGCTGTTTTTCCATGGCGGTTTCGACCTGGTGCGGGTCTTCCAGGCTCATGGTCATCATGCGCAGCGTGTCGCAGATGAAATCCAGCGCGAAGTGGTCTTTGCAGATCTTGGGATAGCGCTTGAAGATCGAGGACTCGGAAGGCTTTTCGATATGGGCTTCCACATCGGCCCGCTGATCACCTTGCCCATCGAGCCGGCGATCTTCTTCATGTTGTACATGGAGCCGGCAATCAGCATGGCGGCCAGGGCGGCGCCGAAGATGGTCAGCAATTCGTGCGGCGCGGCCTCGATCACAACGCCCAGCGAACCGCCGGTCATCAGGTAACCGCCGAACACGCAGGCGAAGAGGACGACAATGCCGCCGATCTGAAGCATGGAAAGAAAACCCAATGATCCCTGGGATCAGTATTAACGTCAGGGCTTAAGGAGGGGTGAATTGTCCCGCATGGACGCGGCTCTAAAACCTTAACGGCTGGTGACCAACAAGGACTTAGGGACCTAGCGGGCTTCCGTCAGGCGGCGCGCCACCAGGGCGGCCAGCTCGGTCGCCACCACTTCACCCATCTTGACGTCATCATCCTCGGCACCGGCAGCCCGCGCGATGGCCGAGACATGCAGCTTCACGATCATCGTGTCCATCGGTTTGCCGATCCGGTACATGTCGTCCATGTAGCGGCACAAGATGTCGGCGATCCGCCCGGTGGTGACCAGGCCCGCCGTCTCGGCGAAGCCGCGGATTTCATGCGCCTTGTCGAATACGGCGCGCAGGTCGCCCGAGGCGTCTTCCAGCTCCTGGACATATTGCAGGATGGCGGCGCGCATGGGCGGAACATGGGCTTCGATCGCAACCTGCGCCTTCACGGCGGTCTGGGCGGAGCGCAGCACCTTCATGGCATTGGCCGCAGCCTGCTTGCTCATCATCTGGGGATAGGCATCAGGCGCAATAAACTGGGCTTCGGCCGGAGCTTGCTTGGTCATCAGCGCACATCCATGTCCTGGAAATCTTCCTTGCGGCGCCACGGGCCGGCATAGTCGTCGATCATGCGGCGGCGCCGGTCGGGGCCGAAATAGCTGTCACAGCGCACGAAGGCGCGCGGGCGCTCCACGATCTCGGCGATACGCGAGAACAGGTTGTGCGCGGTGATCGGCTTGGCCAGGAATTCGGTGACGCCGGCATCGCGCGCCTGTTCCACCCGGTGCTTCTCGGTATGGCCGGTGATCATGATGATCGGCACGAACGGGTTGGGGCTGTGTTCATGGTTGCGGACATGGCGGGTGAATTCCAGCCCGTCCATCGGCTTCATCGCCATGTCGGAGAGGACAAGATCGGACTTGCGCTCGCGCAGCGAGTCGATGGCGGCCTGGCCATGGGCGGCCTCGGCGATTTCCTTGATGCCGATGGAATTGAGCAGCGCCCGCAGGAGCGAGCGCATATGCGCATTGTCCTCGACAATGAGCGCCTTCAGGCTCTCGAATCCGGCACCGGACATTGGTTCTTGCGCCCTGGACACACGCGGATTATCCGCGATGGTGACTAGCCGTTAGGCTAAAATGTTCTACCGCAGTTTACGTTTAAGGGGTTATTGAACCGTTACAGGACAGTGACCGGCAGAAAGATTTAACGGGTGTTAAGGCTTATCGTCTTGCGGGCGTACATGACCCTGCGGGTGCTGTGGGCGCCCACCTCCTTTGGCGTGGCGGCGGCGGTCTATGACGATCAGGGCCGGGTCCTGCTGGTGCGGCAGCGCTATACGGCCGGCTGGCGGTTGCCGGGCGGCGGGGTCGGCCGTGGCGAGGCGGCCCAGGCAGCCATCCTGCGGGAACTGGCCGAGGAAGTGGGCCTGGTGGGCGGGGAAGCCAGGTTTTTCGCGCTTTATACCCGCAAGGCCGGTTGGGCAACGGCGGTGGTGGCGCTCTACAGCATCGACGGCGCGGCGGTGAACTTTAAGCCCAACCTGGAAATCCGCGACGTGTGCTTCGCCGATCCCTTCGCGCCGCCGGATGGCTGCACCCCGGCCACCTTGCGCCGGCTTCAGGAACTGACCGGCGCTGCGCCCCCTTCGCATCACTGGTAGCTTGCCTTTTAGACCTTCGGCGATTAGCGAAAGTTCCATGAACGCACCCATGCCCACCTGGCAGATCCGCCTGGAAAATCCCGAAGATGATTCCGGCATCGAGGCGTTGAACGCCGAAGGTTTCGGCCCCGGACGTTTCGCCAAATCCGCCTACCGGTTGCGCGAAGGCGTAAAGCCCGTGGCCGGCCTGTCCTTTGTCGCGGTGGAAGACGGCGTCCTGCGGGGCTCGGTGCGTTTCTGGCCGGTGCGGATCGGCGGGCATGAGGAATTGCTGCTGGGACCCTTGGCGGTGCAAGGCAACCAGCGCGGCCGGGGCATCGGCATCGCGTTGATGCAGGCGGGGATCGCGGCCGCCCAGCAAGGTCTGTGGCGCGGCATCATCCTTGTGGGTGACGAGCCCTATTACGCCAAGGTCGGATTTTCGCGCCTGCCGCCGGGACGGATCAAGTTTCCTGGCCCGGTGGATCAGAACCGCATTCTGGGCCTATCGCTGAAGGCGGGTGAATTGCTGAATCTGTCGGGCGAAGTGCGACGGGCGCAGATCGATGATGCGGTATGCGCGAACGGTGCCGGAGTCGGTTAGCGGCCTTCGAGTCTCCAGGCCAGCAACAGCGCGCCGACGATCAGCAGCAGCGCGAGCCATTGCGGCAACAGTTTTTCCTGTTCCAGAGCAGTGACGCGGTAAGCGCCGTTGCTGCGCAGGCCGATCCAGTTTGAACCACTGGCGGTGTCGCCCGCATCGACGCGGCGGATGTCCGGCACGCCGTCTTCCAGCCAATGCACGCTGCCGCCGCTGGCCTGCGCATCGGGTTTCAACACTTCGTCGGTGGCGCGCATGTCGGCCACTTCCTTGGGGTTCAGCGGCCCCGCCGCGGCCACGGCGGACAGGATGCCGTCGGTGGCGCGGTACAGGCCCAGCTCGCCGGCCTTGGCCTCGGCGCGCCAGATGCCGGGTTCGGCCTTGGTCAGCGGCAGGCTGGCGCTTTTGCCGGACGGCATGGTCAGGGTCACGGCCGGCGTCTGCGCCGCCATGGTGCGGCGGGTGAGCTGCAGCTTGTCGCCCACGATGGTGGCCGACAGCATTTCCGATTCCAGTTCCGGCTCCTTCATCAGCCAGTGCGCCAGGCGGCGCAGCAGCTCGGCCTGCGGGCCGCCGCCTTCAAAGCCGCGCGCCCACAGCCAGGTCTGGTCGCTCATCAGTTCGGCGATGCGGCCCTTGCCGACGCGGTCCAGCACCAGCAAAGGCTGGCCCGCGCCGCCCGCCATCACCGTTTGTCCGGCAATCTTGTTGGCACCGATCAGGCGGAACCAGCGGCCCCAGGTGGGCGGCGTCTTGTCCTGGTTGCGGCCCGGCAATTCGCGCGTCACCGGATGCGCCAATCCGTCGGCGGTGACGATCGGCTTGAACGGACCGGTGACGATCTGGCCGGTGGGCTGCACCGGAAGAACTTGCGACAGCGGCGTGCGATAGATGCTTTCGGGGCCGGCAAATTCGGGCCCCGAGGAAATCAGCAACGCGCCGCCATCCTGGACGTAAGACGCCAGGTTCTGGAAATAGGCCAGCGGCAGCACGCCGCGCTCGCGATAGCGGTCGAACACGACAAGGTCGAACGAGCCCAGCTTTTCCTGGAACAGCTCGCGCGAGGGAAATGCGATTAGCGACAATTCATTGATGGGTGTGGAATCCTGCTTGTCCGGCGGACGCAGGATGGTGAAGTGCACCAGGTCCACCGAGGGGTCGGCCTTCAAAAGATTGCGCCACACCCGTTCGCCGGCATGCGGCTCGCCCGACACCAGCAGCACCCGCAGCCGGTCGCGGATGCCAGACACGGTGACCACCGCGCGGTTGTTCTGCATCGTCAGTTCGGCCGGGCCCTGTCCCGCCGACAGTTCAACCAGGTTTTCGCCTTCATGCGCCACCGGCACCTTGATGTCGGTGTCCTTGCCCACCGGCACCATGCGCGAGCCGAAGGGCTTGCCGTCGATATGGATGTCCAGCACCGCGCTGGTCTCGCCGCTGCCGCCCAGGTCGTCGACGCGCAGCCGCACGGTGGCGGTTTTGCCGACAATGGCGAAGCGCGCGGCATTGGCCACGGTCAGCTTGCGGTCGCGCTCGCCGCGCTTGCCCGCGACCAGCACCTGCAGCGGGGCCTTCAGGCTGACGCTTTCGGGCGCGGGGGCATCGTGCACCTGGCCGTCGGTGATCAGGATGGCGCCGGCCACGCGGCCCTGCGGCACATCCGCCAGCGCCGCATTCAGGGCGGCAAAGGCCTGGGTGCCGTTATTCTCGCCGGTGGCGGTGGTGGTGACGGATGTCTCGCGCACCACCAGGCCCGGCTGCGCGGCGAGCAGGCGCTTGATTTGCGCCCGTGCGGCTTCCGCCTGCTGGGCGCGCTTGCCCAGGGACATGCTTTGCGAACGGTCGGTGACGATCACCGCCACATCGGACAGGGGTGCGCGCTTCTCTTTCACCAGCAGCGGTCCGGCCAGCGCGAAGATCAGGACCGCAAAGGCAAGTCCACGCGCCCAGGCGCCCCGTGCGCGCATATAAAAGGCATAAGCGGTGAGAAGCAACGCCACCACCGCCAGCGCGGTCAGTAGCGACACCGGAATGACGGGCGCGAAAGCCAGCCTAGTCATCGTTCATTCCCCAGCCGTTGCAACAGGGCAGGGGCATGCACCACATCGGTCTTGTAGTTGCCGGTCAGGGCATACATCACCAGGTTGATGCCGAAGCGGAAGGCGATCTCGCGCTGGATCTCGCCGCCAGGCGACGGCGTGGTCTGGAAATGGCCGTTCGAATCCACCGCCCAGGCGCTGGCCAGGTCGTTGCCGCTGATGATCACCGGCGACACGCCATCGCCGCCGCGCGCCGGCGGTGCGCCATTCTTGGGCGCGGGCGGCAGGGCTTCCACCCATGTCCGCCCGCCGGTCCAGCGGCCGGGAAAGTCGTGCAGGATATAAAAGGCCTTGCTCAGCACATGATCGGCGGGCACCTGCTCCAGCGGCGGCAGGTCCAGGCCGCCGGTCAGCCGCCGCAAAGTCTGTTCGCCCGGCGATGCGGCGCCGCGCACCGCGCCCAGGGTGAGGTCGCGGGTGTCGAACAGGATGGTGCCGCCATTGCGCATATATTCGCCGACGCGCGACAGCGCCTTGGGCGACAGCGATTTCTCGCGCGGGTCCATCGGCCAGTAGAGCAGGGGATAGAGCGAAAGATCGTCGCGCTCCGGGTCCAGGCCCAAGGGCTCCATCGGCTCGTAGGAGGTGCGCGCCTTCAAGGCCATGCCCAGCCCGGTCAGGCCTTGCAGGCTGGTGGTGTCCACGTCCGACAGGCCGGTCTTGATATAGGCCAGCCGCGTATCCAGCGCCGCCTTCATGTTCATTGCGTCATCGGCGCGGGCATGCGGCACAGACAGGAAGAGAGCCAGCGCCGCACCGACGAATTTCAGCTTGCGCGGGGTAAAGCCGCGCAGCCAGAGCGAAACAATGCAGTCCAGCAGCAGCAGCAGCAGCGCCGCGGCCAGCAGGTAGGGCTCCAGCGCGCGGGCATGGGTGTTGCCATAGGCCTGGCCGCCATCGGCCAGCGGCGACAGATGATCGCCCGTGTGCATCACGTTCAGCGCGCTTTCCACTTCATGGGCGCCATACAGGCCGGGCGGATGCTGGGGTGAAACGCGCTGCCTGGAAAAATCATGCGCCGGCAGCGGCGCGACATCGGCGGTGGGCGGTATGGTGTGGCCGAAACCATCCAGCAGCGACACCGGCGGCAAGGTGGTCAGCCCCGCCAGTTCGCGCGCCGGGGTGCCGGCCGACAGCGCCAACAGGCGCTTGAGTATCTCGACATACAGGCCCGACAGTGGCAGCGACGACCAGCCGGGACTGGCGGCGGTGTGGAACAGGACGATCCAGCCCGAACCCATCGCCTGTGCAGTGATCAGCGGCGTGCCATCGGAAAGCTGCGCCCAGGTGCGGCCCGAAAGTTCGGCGGACGGTTCGGCCAGGATCTGGCGCGATACCGTGACTTCAGAAGCGATCTCCAATCCGTTGAACGGGCTTTGCGGACCAAAGGTGGCCAGATGCTGCGGCGCGCTCCACGCCATGGCGCTGCCCAGGTAACGGCCACCGGCGCGCAGGCGCACCGGCACCAGCTCGTCGCTGCCATTGGTCATGCGCTCGCCGGCGAAACGTATCAGCACGCCGCCCTTGGCTATAAAGTCCTTCACCTTGGGAATGTCGGCGGCGGAAATTTTCGCGACATCGGCCAGCAGCAGCACCGACACATGCTTGTCGATCAGTTGCGCGATGCCGCCCTTGGCGATCTCGGCATAGGGCGATAGCGCCCGTTCCAGGTAATAGACATCGGACAACAGCGGCTGGCCTTCGCCATTGGCGCTTTCCGACACGATGCCGGCGCTGCGCTGGGCGGCGCCCCGGTCCAGCAGCTGCACCGATCCGGCGCTGTCTTCGCCGGTGATGGCCAGACGGGTGGTGGCGTTGCGCACTTCCATGGGCAGGGCGATATGACCCTTTGCGGTGATGTCGCCGCGCTTGAAGTGCAGCTTGGTGGCGGCCAGGGTTTCGCCGCGCGCGCCAATGGCGCCCACTTCGGTCTCCAGCGCGTCACCGGCGCGGGCGCGCATCGCGGTGACGGCAAAGCCGGATGCGTCGCGCGTCACCGGCAGCAGTCCCAGCGGCAGGCGCGACGGCCCGAAAGCGATCGCGCCGCCATAGCGCTTGAAGGCATCCCGCAGCACAGCGCTCTTGCCATCCTCGATGCCGTCGGTCAGCCAGTACAGCGCGGGCGCGGCGGCGAAGCTGAAGCGGCCCAGCGCAGCCGCCGCGGCGGCGCGATTGCCCGGCCAGGGCATCGGCTTCAGTTCCTTGGCGAGGCGTGCCGCTTCGCCCTGATTGAGAAGGCCGGTGGGAATGGGACCGGCAGTGGGAATGATGGCGACGGCGCGGCCATTGGCGCTGTGCAGCAGATCGGCGATCAGTTCCTGGCGCGCGTCCCAGCCCTTGGCAGCGGTCCAGCCATTGTCCACCACCAGTACCAGCGGACCGGCAGCCGCCAGCTTGGGGCTGCGGCCCAGCAGCGGATCGGCCAAGGCGACGATCAGTAGCGCGGCTGCCAGCAATCGCAGCAGCAGCAGCCACCATGGCGTGGCGGCCGGCGCCTGTTCTTCATCTTCCAGCCCGCGCAGCAGGCGCAGCGGCGGAAACAAGGTGCGGCGGGGCAAGGGCGGGGTGACGCGCAGCAGCCACCACAGCACCGGCAGGGCAAGCAAAGCCGCCAGGATCAGCGGTGTTCCAAAACTGATGGGAAAACCCAGCACCTGTTACACGCCGCCGATGGCGGCATGCAGGGCGATCAGCGATCCTTGCGGCGCGTGATCGGTGCGATGGACCGTGCAGGTCCAGCCCAGCCGCGTGGCGGCGCTGGCGACTTCCTCGCCATGGGCGGTGAAGCGGGCGCGGTAAGCGGTGCGGATGCGTTCGGCGCGGCCGAATATCTCATCGGCTTCGCCGCGCGGGGATTCAAAACGGGTGCGGCCCGAATAGGGAAAATCTTCTTCCGCCGGATCGATGACGCGTACCAGGTGCCCCGATATGCCCTGTTGCGACAACCGCTTCATGGTCTCGAAAACGCCTTCGTCCAGGAAGTCGCTGAACCAGACAAGCTGGTTGCCGCGCGCGAAGGGCACCTGCGGCGGCAGTGCCTGACTGGTGCTCGCGAACATGGCGCGGCCCATGCGGGTCAGCGCCAGGCGGGAGGAAGCAGGCGCCCCTTCCATGCCGGCAAGGCCCACGCGCTCGCCGCCGCGCACCAGCAGCGAAGCCAGCGCCAGCAAGAGGAGGTCGGCGCGGGCGCGCTTGGAGACCGCACCGGACTTGAAGCTCATATTCTCGGACGCGTCGCGCCAGAACCACACGGTCTGGGCGGCTTCCCATTCGCGCTCGCGCACGAAGATATGCTGGGACTTGGCGGACTGGCGCCAATCGATCGCCGCCGAGGAGTCGTGGGAAGCATAACGGCGGAACTGCCAGAAGCTTTCGCCCATGCCGGCGCGGCGGCGGCCATGCACGCCCAGGCTGACCGATGCGGCCAGGTGATCGGCTTCCACCATCAGCGGCGGCAGCCCGGCGGACAGGCCATCGGCTTCGTGCTGAAGCGTGGAGAATTGGCTCAAAAGAGATCCACTTTAAAAAAGGCTGGCGCAGAGCCGTTCAATGACACTGGCGGTGGTCGCGCCTTCGGCGCGGGCCGAGAAATTGAGCGCCATGCGGTGACGCAGCACGGGACCCGCCAGCGCCACGACATCGTCGGTGGAGGGCGCAAGCCGCCCATCCAGCAACGCGCGGGCGCGCACCGCCAGCATCAGCGCCTGGCTGGCGCGGGGGCCGGGGCCCCAGGCGATCTGCGCCTGCACACCGCTGGCATGATTGGAATCGGGGCGCGCGGCGCGCACTAGCGACAGAATGCCTTCCATGACCTGTTCGCCCACCGGGATGCGGCGCACCAGCGCCTGCGCCTCGATCAGATCGTCGGGACCGCAGACCTTCACCGCGGATTTCTCCTCGCCCATGGTGGTGGCCAGCAGCATGCGACGCTCGGCGTCTAGGTCCGGATAGCCGACATCGATCTGCAGCAGGAAGCGGTCGAGCTGGGCTTCGGGCAGGGGATAGGTGCCTTCCTGCTCCAGCGGGTTCTGCGTCGCCAGCACATGGAACAGCTTGGGCAGGTCGTGGCGCGCCCCCGCCACGGTGACATGCTTTTCCTGCATCGCCTGCAACAGCGCCGACTGGGTGCGCGGCGATGCGCGGTTGATTTCATCAGCCATCAGCAGCTGGGTGAAGACCGGCCCCTTGATGAAACGGAAGGCGCGTTCGCCGCCGGCGGATTCTTCCATCACTTCGGAACCGGTGATGTCGGACGGCATCAGGTCGGGGGTGAACTGCACCCGGCCTGCCTCCAGCCCCATCACGATGCCCAAGGTCTCCACCAGCTTGGTCTTGGCCAGGCCCGGCACGCCGATCAGCAAGCCATGGCCGCCGGCCAGCAAGGTCACCAGGGTCTGTTCGACCACTTCGTCCTGGCCGAAGATCACGGCATTCAGGCCGGCGCGCACCTTGCCGAACGTCTCGGCGGCGGCCTTCAGCCGCCGGGGGGCCTCGCGCTCGTCCAGTATGTCGACCTTGTTCATGCGGGGCCTGATGTTATGCGGGGATGCGCGGCTGGCGATTGACCATTATGTTGCACCGTGGGGCGCGAGCGGCGCAACCCCCGAATGTCCTTAATATTCCAGTCAAATCCGCGATTATGGCGTCATGACGGCAGTGACAAATCTGGAACCCCGATGAGCCTGGTGGAAGGCTTGCGCACACGCCTGCTGCAACAGGTGCCGGACGTCACCGGGCATGACGATTACGACATGCTCCCGCGCACCGCCCAGTTCGGCGCGGCCCGGGCGGCGGTGCTTTTGCCGGTGGTGGCGCGGGCGGAACCGGCGGTGCTGTTCACCCGCCGCACCGATACCCTGGTGCGCCATGGCGGGCAGGTGAGTTTCCCCGGTGGCCGCTGCGAGCCTCACGATATTTCGCCGGTGGAAACGGCGCTGCGCGAGACATTTGAAGAGACCGGCATTGCGCCGTCCTTTGTCACCATGGCCGGTTACCTGGATCGCTATCTCACCGGCACCGGCTTTGACATACAGCCGGTGGTGGGGGTGCTGGCCGATGGCTTTGCCCTGGCGCCGGAGCCGCGCGAGGTGGCGGAGATATTCGAAGTGCCGCTGGCCTTCCTGTGCGATCCGGCAAACCGGCGGCGGGAAAGCCGCGTGTTCGGCGGCGTGACGCGCAGCTTCTATGCCTTTACCTTTAGGGAGCATGAGATCTGGGGTGCCACGGCGGCGATCATCGTCAACTTCGCCCAGCGTTTGGATGGTATAAGCGGCGCATGAAGATTGATCCGGCCCAGCATGGATGGATGACCGCGCCCGAAACCCTGGCGGTGATGTCGGCGCTGGGCGATGCGCGCTTTGTCGGTGGGGCGGTGCGCAATGCGCTGCTGGGTGTCAGCGTGATGGATATCGACATCGCGGTGCCCATGCCGCCGACCGAGAGCCTGGCGCGGTTGAAGTCGCGCGGCATCAATGTGGTGGAGACGGGCCTGGATCACGGCACCGTCACCGCCATTGCCGGCACCCATGCGTTCGAGATTACGTCACTGCGCCGCGACGTGGAGACGGATGGCCGCCATGCCACCGTCGCCTTTACCGATGATTGGGCCGAAGACGCCGCGCGGCGCGACTTCACCATCAATGCAATGTATGCGTCGGCGAATGGCGAGATATTCGATTACGCCACGGGTGTAGAAGACCTGATCGCCGGCAAGGTGCGATTCATGGGCGACGCCAAGACCCGCATCGCCGAAGATTATCTGCGTGTGTTGCGCCTGTTTCGCTTCCATGCCTGGTACGGCAAGGGCGAGATCGACGCCGAAGGCCTGCGCGCCGCCGCCGAAGCAAAAGACAAACTTAAGACCCTGTCGGCCGAGCGGGTGCAAAAGGAATTGCTGCGCCTGCTGGAAGCGGGAAATCCCGCACCGGTGCTGCGGGTGATGGCGGCGACAGGCATATTGACGGAACTGTTGCCAGGCGCCTTGTCCCTGCCGCGGCTGGAACGGCTGACGGAAATCGATGCCGACAACCTGTCCGCGCGCGATGCCATCCTGCGGCTGGCGGCGCTGCTACCCGACGGAGATAACGATGCCGCCCATGCCATCGCCGATGCGCTGAAACTATCCAACGCCGACCGTACAAGGCTGGAACAGGCACTGAGCGGCGAGAAGATTCCGGCCCAGCTTGCGGCGCGGGATGCGCGGCGGCTGCTCTACCGGATCGGCGTGGCCCGCTTCTGTGACAAGGTGCTGCTGCAATGGGCCGGCGCGCCAAAAGGCGCAGGCGTGCTGCAATTCCGCATGCTGCTGGAAATGGCCGACAGCTGGCAGCGGCCGCGCTTTCCCCTGAGCGGGCGCGATGTGATGCAGGCCGGTGTGGCCGAAGGCCCCGATGTCGGCCGCGTGCTGGCAAAGGTGGAAGACTGGTGGGTGGGCGGGGATTTCGCCGCCGATGAAGGCGCCTGCCGCGACCAGTTGAAAGCCGTGATCGAAAAGGATCAGGCGTGAAACTTCAATTGCTGGATTCGCTGTCACTGCCGGGCGATCCCGCCAAGGCCAATGAGGATGCCTTTGGCCACGACACGGTCGCGGCCGTGGTGATCGATGGCGCCACGCCGCTGGGCGACAGTTTAATGCCCGGTCCCAGCGACGCGGCCTGGATCGCCCAGTTCGGCGCACGCCGCTTGATGGCGCATCTGCGGGACGGCGCCGGCGCACGCGAGGCGTTGCGCGCCACCCTGGCCGATACCCAGAAAAGCTTTGAAGCCTTGCGCCGCCGCGAACCCGAAGACATTTGGCAGACACCCTGCGGCTCCATGATGCTGGCGGTGCCGGGCGACGGCGAGGTGGAATTCCTGTGGTTCGGTGATTGCGCCGGTCTGCTCAAACAGGGCGAGGTGGCGGTGACGGTGATCGGCGAGACCTTCGACAAGCGCGCCGCCGAAGCCCAGCGCGCCCAGAAAGTGGGGAAGGAGAAAAATCTCTCCCCTGCGGCCGGCATCAATCGCCCGGAATTTCTCACCGTGCTTCGCGCCGCGCGCAACCGTATCAACAGCGGCCCAAACTGGCTGTTCAGTCCGGATGTGAAGGCGGCGGCACATGCTTCGCGGCGTATCGTGAAGGCTGCGCCCGGCAGCACCATCCTTTTGGCCAGCGATGGCCTGCTGGCGCTGGCGTCCGACTATGGCGCCTACAATGCCGACAGCCTGATGGCGGCGGCGATGGACAAAGGACTCGCGGCGTTGGGCGCGGAATTGCGCGCCATCGAAGCCGGCGACGCCTTGGGCGACAAGTTTCCGCGCTTCAAGAAGTCGGACGATGCGACGGGACTGCTGCTGCGCGTGTCTTAGCCGATGAACTTCTCGACTTCCGCCCAGCCGTGATAGATCATGTTCAGCGCCACATAGACTACGATCGCCAGGCCGATATAGGCGATCCAGCGATAGCGCTCGAGCAGCTTGGCGATGAAGTTCGCGGCCGCCCCCATCAATCCCACCGACATCAACAACCCGATCACCAGCACGTCCAGGTGGTCGCGGGCCGCGCCCGCCACCGCCAGCACATTGTCCAGCGACATGGACAGATCGGCGACCAGAATCTGAATGATGGCGCGCTTGACCGAGGCGTTGGCGTCAATCGCCGGCCCGACATGCGCCTTGGCACTGCCAGAAATGTCCCGCCACATCCGCCAGCACACCCACAAGAGCAGGATGCCGCCGGCCAGGGTCAGGCCGATGATCGCCAGCAGTTGCACCGCGACCGCCGCCATGGCGATGCGCAGGATCACTGCCGCCGTCAGGCCCCAGAAGATCACTTTCTTGCGCATGGCCCGCGGCACGCGCGCCGCCGCCAGGCCGATGACCACGGCATTGTCGCCGGCCAGCACCACGTCAATCATCAGGACTTGCAGCAGGGCGACGAAGCCGCCGGGATCCAACAAGGTCAGGTGCATCACATTCCCTCAGGCTGCGGAATCTGTCCGGTCTGGCGCAGCGCTTCTCCCAGCACCATTGCGGCGGCTTGGGCGACATTCAAGGACCGCAGGCCGGGCAACAGGGGAATCACCAGCCGGGCGTCGGCCGCGGCATGGACCGCATCCGGCACCCCGGCACTCTCCCGGCCGACCAAAAGGGTATCGGCAGGGGAAAAG
>CAIUTH010000178.1 GCA_903902075.1 uncultured Alphaproteobacteria bacterium | reverse complement strand
GACAGCCAGTGGCGCGCCATGGAGCATTCCCAGGCGGTGAATTCCAGATCGAAAACGGTGATGGTCGATGATGCCAAGCGTATACCCCGCCAAACAACCGGATTGTCCTGACCGGCGCGAATCATCTACTCCTCACATTAATACCCCGTAAGGGTGCGATCCCGTGAGCGGGATTCAGTTGGGAAGGCGAGAGCGTGGCCATCACCGACATGGAAAGCGCCGACGCCGCTTTCGATCCTGCCTCTCTCACAAAAAGCCATCATGACGGCGTGCCCCGTGCCGCCCTGTCGCGCCTGCCCGCCCTGCATGGTGAGGCCAGCCGCAACATGGTCCTGTCGCGCTTCCTGGCGCGCTCGCCCCAGGCCTGCATCACCCTGATGCTGGTAGGCGCGGTGGTCCTGACCTGGTCGTCCGTGGGCGCCGGCGCCGCCAGCCTGAAAGCCGATTTTGCCTGGGTCAGCCTGGTTCTGATCGGGATTGTTGGCATCACCCGCAATTACATACGGGGCTTTGCCCGCAGCCTGCGGCGCGTGCCGTTGCAGGAAGCGGCTTCAGACCTGCGCATGCTTCTTCTCTATACAGGCGGGGCCTGGGGCGCCGGCGCGTTCCTGGTGATGCCTGATCTGCCGGCCCCGGCGCTGGTCTTCCTCTTTGCCGCCCTGCCCGCGTCGGCGGTGGCGATGTTACTGCACGATGCCAAAGGTGTCGCCGCTTTCATCCTGCCTTCATCGGCGGGCATTGCCGCCGCCGCCCTGATGGGCGCCTGGCCGCTGGATGTGTGGGTTGCCGCCACCGTGCTTGTCGCGGGCGCTGTCATCATGGGCCTGACCATGCTGCACTGCGCCATGCGCGGGCGGCACAATCCCGTGCCGCAACTGGCCGTGGGTTGACGGAATAGCGGCGTATCCGTCGCATTGCCGTTATGCGGCGTATCCGTCGCATTGCCGTTATAATGAGCGGACCAAATCAGCGCGTTTCTGCGCGAGGGCTCCCCATGACCGTGATGACCGCAATCCGTTCCGCCGAGACCGAGGAAGCGCGCAATGCCGCCGACCGCATCCGGGAAGCCCGAGCGCTTCTGCCCAATGATCCGGGCCTGACCGCTTTCTTCGACGCGCTGTTCGCCGACGCCGTGCCCGACGATGTGCTGCGCGCCCGTGCCGACCAGCTGACGGCGCTGGCCATAGCGCTGCAGACCGAAGCGCAGAAACGCGCGGGCGGCGACAGCCTGGTGGCGGCGCTGGACCAGGGCCATGAGACTGTGCTGGTCGGCATCAATGAAGACCGGCCCTTCCTGTTCGATTCCACCCTGCAGGCGGCGATGGCGGGCGGGGCCCGCATCCGCGCCGCGTTCCATCCCATCATGGACTTGAACGGAACACGTACCAGCGTCATCGCGCTGGTGTGCGACGCCATTCCCGCCGAGCCCCGCGCCAAGCTGCTGGACTCGCTGCGCGAGACGTTCGCGCAGGGTGCCGCGGCGGTGCGCGACTGGAAGCCCATGCTGGCGCGGCTTGCGGCGGCGCGCATGGACCTGGAGCGCCGTCCGCCGAAGACCGACATCGCCGAAGACCTCGCCTTTCTGGACTGGCTGGCGGACAATCACTTCACTTTCCTGGGCGCGCGCGACTATGTGCTGGGCAAGGACGGCGCCAACGGCATGCTGGAGCCGGTGAAGGGTAGCGGCCTTGGCGTGCTGGCCGATGAGACCGCCCGCGTCATCGGGCGCAGCGGCGAGCGCAGCGGACTGACCGCCGAAGTGCGCGAATTCCTGAATTCGCCGGAGCCCTTGATCGTCACCAAGAGTGCGGCCCGCAGCCTGGTGCATCGGCGCGCCCATATGGACTATATCGGCATCAAGACCTTCGATGCGGGCGGCGCCTTTGTCGGCGAGCGCCGCTTTGTCGGTCTGTTCACCTCCAGCGCCTACAGCGCCCAGCCGCGCACCATCCCGCTCTTGCGCCGCAAGCTGGAGGCGGTGATGGTTCATGCCGGGCTGGCGCCGGCCAGCCATGACGGCAAGGCGCTGACCCATATCCTGGACACCTTCCCGCGCGACGAGCTGTTCCAGGTTTCGGCCGACGAACTCTATGTCATCGCCACCGGCATCCTGCACATGGGCGGGCTGCCGCGCCTCAAGCTGTTCCTGCGCTTCGACAAGTTCGACCGCTTTGTCTCGGCGCTGCTACTGGCGCCGCGCGATCACATCAATGCCAAGATCCGCACCGATATCCATGCCCTGCTCGCCCAGGCCTTCAACGGCCGCACATCGGCCTTCGAAGCGGCGGTGGACGAAAGCCCGCTGGTGCGGCTGCATTACATCATCGGCCGCAATGATGGCCCACTGCCATGCGTGGATGTGCGCCAGCTGGAACGCCAGATCGCTACCATGATCAACACCTGGGACGATGCGCTGACCGATGCGGTCTGCGCCAGCCTTGGCCGCGGCGAAGGCCCCGCCCGGCTGGCGGCTTTGGCGCCGCGTTTCTCGCCCGGCTATCGCGACAATTTTCCCGCCCATGAAGGGGCGCGCGACCTGGCCGCGCTGCAGGAACTGGCCGCCGCAAAGAACGGTCTGAAAGTGCGCGCCAGCGCCTGGCGGCGCGAAGGCGATGCCGCCGCCGCGCTGCGGCTGAAGCTGTATGTGCTGGGCGAAGTCCTGCCCTTGTCGGCCTCGCTGCCGGTATTCGAGAATCTGGGCCTGAAAGTGATCTCGGAAGATTCTTATCCGGTGTCCTTCAACGCCGATGGCGGCTGGCGCCAGGATGCGGTGATCCTGGATTTTTCCATGGAACGCGCCGACGGCCTTCCTGCCAAGCTGGATGACATCAGAGAACCTTTGCAGGACGCGTTTCATGCCGTGCTGCGCGGCGAGGCGGAAAGCGATGATTTCAACAAGCTGGTGATCGGCGCCGGGCTGGCCTGGCGCGACATCACCATCCTGCGCGCCGTGGGCAAGTTTCTGCGCCAGGCGGCGATGATGTTCTCCCTGGCCTATATGCAGCAGGCGCTGGTGCGCAATCCGGGCGTCGCCGCGCTGCTGGTGGCGCTGTTCCATGCCAGGAACGACCCGGCGGCGGGAGCGGACCGCG
>CAIUTH010000177.1 GCA_903902075.1 uncultured Alphaproteobacteria bacterium | reverse complement strand
TCAGCTTGTCACTGGAAACAGGCCCTGCTCGACAAGGGTCCCTGCAGCAGCGGCGGCTTTCTAGCCGGCCTTTCTAAAGGGGATCACCGGCGCGGATTCCAGGGCACTGACCGGCTTCAGTGAATCCTCGCGCACCGCGCGCGGCTCGCCGAACAGATAACCCTGCGCATAGTCCACGGCATAATCCAGCAGCTGCACGACGGTCTTCTCGTCCTCGACCCGTTCGGCGATCAGGTTCAGTCCGTGGCGGGTGAGCAGCCTCTTGAAATCCTCCGCAGCCACCGCAGAGCCGGCGCCGTTCATGCCGCGCATCAAGGTATTGGAGCGCACCTTCAGATAGCGGAAGCCGATGGCTTTCAGCCGCAGGAAATCGATGCCCAGATTTTCGACATGATCCATCGACAGGGCAAAGCCCATGGTCGCCAGCGAGGTGAGGTTCTTCTCGCCCTCGATGCCGGCCTTGAGGATCGCCTGCTGGCTGAACTCGAAAATGATCTGACCAGCAAGGTCGCGGTTGACCCGCATATAGTCCAGGAACTGGGGGAAGAATTCCTTGTCGGCCAGAGTCTCGCCGGAGATGTTGCAGAAGATGCCGATGTCGCGGCTCTTCTGGGTCAGGCGGCGCACGATCTGCACGCAGCGGAACAGGAGCAGATTGTCCACCACGCTCATCAGGCCGGCGCGGCCCGCCACCTGGATATACTGGTCGGGCATGATGACCTGCCCGTCCTCGTCGCGCAGGCGCGACAGCGCTTCGTAATAGCGCAGCTTGCGCTGCGGCAGGCTGACGATGGGCTGCAGGTACAGATCGACGCGGTTCTGTTCCAGGCTGGCGCGGATGGTCTCCAGCAGATCGTCCTTGCCGCCCAATGTATTGAGATACGCCGAAGCGGGACCCCGCTGTTCTTTCGGCGCGGCTTCCTGCGGCACCACGGCGGCGCTGCGCGAGATCTTGCGGGCGAAATCGCGCATCAGGGTTTCCAGCACCTGCAACTCGGCGACGATCTTGCGTTCCTGGCTGTTCGCGCGCTCTTCGATCAGACCGCCCAGCTCGCCCAGGCGCGTGCGGGTGTCGTTCAGGGCGCTTTCGAAATCCATGTGCCCCTTGCGCAGATGCGCCATCTCGCGGGCGATGGCGCGCTTGTCGCGGCGGCGGGCAAAGCCGGCAGCGACCTGCTGGACGCAGACAAAGCCGACCACCCCGGACAGGATGGCGACCGGCCAGCCGGTAAACAGCGCCAACGCCGCGCCCAGGGTGGCGCAGGCGAAAAAAACGCTGAGAGTCAGCAAGGCCTTGGTAACAGCGGGAATGCGCTCGCTCATGGGGGCAATATCGCCCCCGGGCGTTTCCAATTCCTTAACCGCCGAAATCCAGCCAGGCCGGGCTTTTGTGGGTTAACAAATCCTTAAAAGCAAAAAGCCCCGGCATTGCTGCCGGGGCCTTTGGTTCAGGCGCTCACTTTAATGTCCGTGGCGCCAGCCGCCGCCGCCATCGCCGCGGCCACCCCAGTTACGGCCGCCGCCATTGCCCTGCGGTGCGGCCTGCTGCTGGGGCGCAGCCTGTTGCGGGGCCGCCTGCTGCGGCGCCGCCTGCTGCTGGGCGCGGAATCCGCCGCGCCAGCCGCCACCGCCGCCGCCAGTGTTCTGGCTCTGGAAGCTCTGCTGCCCCCGGAAGCCGCCGCCGCCAAAGCTGCGGCCCTGGTAAGGTTGCACTGGCTGCACCGTCTGGGTCTGGAAACCCTGGCGGTTCCAGTTGCCGCCGCCAAAGCCGCCGCGATTCCAGTTGTGGCCGCCGCCATCATAGGGCTGCACATTGTACTGACGCTGCTGAAAGCCGCCGCGACCCGCAAAGCCCTGGTTGCCGAAGTTCTGGTAGCCACCGTAACTGCGGCCGCCATAGCTGCCGCCGCGATTGAAGTTGCGGCCGGCGAACCCGCCGCCAAAGCCGCCACGGCCCTGGTAGTAGCCACGGCCCAGCGCCTGGCGGTAGTTGCCGCCGCGCGACTGGCCATAGTGCCAGCCGCCATGCATCCAGAACTGCCGACGTCCGCCGAAGTCGCGATAATAGAAGGGGCCGTTGTACCAGCCGCCGTCGTAATAGACCTCGCCGTCATAGTAAGGCAGGTCGTAGTAATCTTCCGGGCAGCCATAGGCATCGCAATAGCCGTTGTCGGCATAGCTCTGCGCATAGGGATCATAGCCCTGGTAGTTCTGGTCGTAATTGGGATCGTCATAACCGGGGCCGTAGCCGCCATTGTCATAAGGCTGCGCGCTCGCGGGGATCGCCAGCGCGCCTAGCGCACCGAAGGCAACAACTGCCGCTTTTATCGAGGTTTTCATGCGTTTGGCTCCACTGCTTTCTGCGCGCGAAGATTCGCGTTCGTGACAAGATTGAAGTCCGGCGGCTGAACCCGATCTGAACAGATTAAGTTTGTTTTGTGTTTTGGAAAGTTTCTCTCACGCTGCAAGCGCACAAAAGAAAACGGCCCCGAAAGTTCGGAGCCGTTTCTTTTTCGGAAGCGATCAGCGCCAGTGACGCCCGCCGCCATGGCCGTAGCCGCCGCGGTATCCACCACGATAACCACCGCGATAACCGCCATAGTATCCGCGATACCCACCGCCGTAATAAGCGCCGCGATAGTAGGGGCGGCCATAATAGCCGTAGCTGGGGCCATAATAGTCATAGGGATCGTAATAGGCCGGGTAGCCATAATCGTAGCCATAACCATAGGCCGGATAGCCGCCGTAATAACCGGGATAGCCGAAGCCGCCGATACCGATGCCGACCGACACGCGCGCTTCCGCAGCCGTGGTGGTCGCAACCGTGGTCGCGGTGGCGGCACCTGCCACCATCAACGCACCCAGCACGTATTTCGCAAATGCCTTCATCACTGGTCTCCTTTGTTCATTCGCAGTCCCCTCTGCTGAGTCTCAGAATGAGAGGCGCCGGCTGAACCGCACATGAACAACGTTAAGCGCCTGCAACCGTTTCGGGCCGCAGCGAAATACCCCGAAAAGGCCCCAGACCTGACGGTCTGTTCAGGCTGGTTCCCCTAAAATTATCAGGGTCTTTGGCCTCCCGCCGCTTGACCGGGGCTGCAGGCGTCCCTAAATACCGGTCGCGGTTGTTGGCACTCGTCATACGTGAGTGCTGCAAGTCGCAGAAAACCAAACAGTTTCAAAAACTTACGAAAGAGGATTCCAATGAAATTCCGTCCGCTTGGCGACCGCGTGGTGGTCCGCCGCATCAAGGAAGATCAGAAGACTGCCGGCGGCATCATCATTCCCGATACCGTCGCCGAAAAGCCCCAGGAAGGCGAAGTGATCTCGGCGGGCCCCGGCGCCCCGGACAATAACGGCAAGCTGGTCCCCACCAGCGTGAAGGCCGGCGACTATGTGCTGTTCGGCAAGTGGTCGGGCACCGAGGTCAAGCTGGATGGCGAGGAGCTCCTGATCATGAAGGAGAGCGACATCCTGGGCGTGCTCGAAGGCAAGAAGGTCAAGAAGTAATCCTTCTGACCCTTTCGACCCCAACTCACAAAATCAGAAACAGAATTCAGGAGATTTAAGTTATGGCAGCCAAGGACGTAAAATTCGGCGCCGACGCCCGCGAGAAGATGCTTCGCGGCATCGACATCCTCGCCGACGCCGTGCAGGTGACGCTGGGCCCCAAGGGCCGCAACGTGGTGATCGACAAGAGCTTCGGCGCTCCGCGCACCACCAAGGACGGCGTGACCGTGGCCAAGGAAATCGAACTGGCCGACAAGTTCGAGAACATGGGCGCCCAGATGGTGCGCGAAGTGGCCTCGAAGACCAATGACATCGCCGGCGACGGCACCACCACTGCCACCGTGCTTGCCCGCGCCATCGTGCGCGAAGGTTCGAAGTCGGTTGCGGCCGGCATGAACCCGATGGACCTGAAGCGCGGCATCGACCAGGCGGTGGAAGCCGTCGTGGCCGACCTCAAGAAGCGCTCCAAGAAGGTCAAGTCGAACGACGAAATCGGCCAGGTCGGCACGATCAGCGCGAACGGCGACAAGGAAGTGGGCGACATGATCGCCAAGGCGATGGCCAAGGTCGGCAACGAAGGTGTCATCACCGTCGAGGAAGCCAAGTCGATCCAGACCGAACTCGACGTCGTCGAGGGCATGCAGTTCGACCGCGGCTACCTGTCGCCCTACTTCATTACCAACGCCGACAAGATGGAAGTGGTGCTCGAAGAGCCCAACATCCTGCTGTTCGAAAAGAAGCTCTCCTCGCTGCAGCCCCTGCTGCCGGTGCTGGAAGCGGTGGTCCAGTCGGGCCGTCCGCTGCTGATCATCGCCGAGGACGTCGAAGGCGAAGCGCTCGCGACCCTGGTCGTGAACAAGCTG
>CAIUTH010000176.1 GCA_903902075.1 uncultured Alphaproteobacteria bacterium | reverse complement strand
TTCCTGAACCGTGGCAAAGTCGCCGGGATGGCCTGGCCTCAGAATGCCAGTGGTTGGCAGAGCCTTTCGCAGGCAGAATGGCATGCCGGCGCTGAGGCGCTGGCTTCGGTGAAGGGCGACACCGCACTGATACTGGGTGTGCAGACCGCGGGCTTCAATGTCGCCGCGTCGCAGGCCTACTGCAAAAAGGCGAAGAGCCTGAACGCCGACGGCATTATTTCCCTGGTTCCGCCTGGCGCCAGCGCCGCCGATTCTGCCGCCTATTTCAAGGCGCTGTCGGACGCCAGCGGATTGCCGATCATGGTACAGGCGGTGGGCAATGTCAGTGTCGATGACCTTGTGGCGCTGGCAGCAGCCGTTCCGGCGATCATGTCGGTAAAAGACGAGTCCGGTGATCCGCTGGAGCGGGCGCCGGAGCTGTTGCAGAAAACTGGCGGCAGGATAGAGGATTTCTCCGGCGGCGGCGGCATGACTTTCTTCGCGGAACTGGAGCTGGGTTTCCTGGGTACCTGTCCCTATACCGGGCTGGCCGATGTCCTACAGACCTGTTTCAACTCCTATCGTGCGGGGCGTAAGCGCGAGGCCTACGACATGTTTGGCCGCTTCCTGGCCTTCAATTCCCTGCCGCATGCCAACGAGTATGTGATGAAGGCGCGCGGCATCTTCGCGGAAGATGCGATCATGCGTGTCAATCCGCCTGTGCCCGGCCAGCCCGCCGGCGGTGGCCGCCGCCGTGGTGGAGCGATCACCGAGGCACACAAGGCGCAAATACGGTTGGCGCTGAGCACCTATCTCAAGCCACACTTGGTGGCGAAGTAACCGGAAAAAACACTAGAAATCTGAAGGCGAGAAAAGTCGATGAAGAGTGTGATGCTGAAGCTTGCAGGTGCGTTGTTGCTCGGCACCTGCGCCGTTGCCCTGGCGCAGAGCGCCGCTCCGTCCCGGCCTGGCGCGGCCCAGGCGCAGTCCAGCGCCAACCCGCTTCCCGCCACTGCCAATGTCGTGGGCAGCGGACCAATCGTGATGCCGCCGGTGCCCCGTCCGGCGGGGGCCGGCCCGCAGCGTCCGCGTGGTGACTTCACCATTCACAACCGCCACCTCCTGTATGTGACCTTGCCCGGCTCTCTGGAGCGGCCGATGTACCCCAACGGCAGCGGCATTGTCGTGCTGGACGCCGACAACAACTACGCCTTCGTCAAGCGTATTCATGTGTGGGACTATGCCGGCAGCATGGCGCCGGAGGATGTTTCCGGCGTCGCGGCGAGCCCGGCCACCAACATGTTGTACCTGACGGCACGTGGGCGGATGGCCGCTCTGGATCTGGCGACCGACAAAGTCGTCTGGAGCACGACGCTGGACGGCAAATGCTGTGAACGTCCCCAAGTCTCGGCCGATGGCAAGACCCTGGTGGTGGGTTCGAACTTGCAGGATTATTCTTACAAGATGGACGCCAAGACCGGAAAGCTGCTGATGATCTTTCACGCGCCTGGCAGCCCCGCCCAGCACAATCTGAATCTCAGCGCCGACGGCAAGCGTGCCTTCATGTCGCCCAACGGCAAGCTTCTGCAAGTCGCCGATATCGAGACCGGCAAGATCATTCAGAAGATCCAGTTCCCGGAAAATGTCCGGGTGCAGGCGCTGAACAAGGATTCCTCCAAGATCTACGTCAACCAGAACAACTTCCTGGGCTACATCGTGGCTGATACCAAGACCGGGAAGATTCTGCAGACGGTGGAAGTCACCAGTGTTGATTGGCGGCCGGTGTGGAACAGGGTGCCGAAGCCGCGTGTGCCGCATGGCTGCCCCAGCCACGGTGTGGCCCTTACGCCGGACGGCAAGGAAGTCTGGATATCTGATGCGCTGTTCCACAAGATTCATATCTTCAGCAATACCGATAATCCCAAGGAGATTGCGAGCATCGACACTCCGGACGACGTTTTCTGGATCATGTTCGGCATAGATGGAAAACTGGTTTATGCGTCCTCGGGCGATATCATTGATGTCGCGAGCCGCAAGATCGTCGGGGTGACCAAAAGCGAATGGGGCACCAAGATGTACAGCGAAAAAGAGCTGGACATGACGTTCATAGATGGGCACCTCCAGCGCGTCGCCAACCAGTTCGGCAACGAATATGGCGACTTCGTCACGGCCGAAAAGCTGGGTGTCGGGCCGCACATGCCGGTGCTTCAGGGCGCTGCCTATCCGGTGGCAACGCCGACTGGCACCGATCCCAATGAGGGTATGAAACCGGCATCGGCCCAGTAGCGCAGGGGCTTTGTGAGCAGGCTCGTATTGGGTTCCGTCGTGCCGGTTGTGGCGGCTTTTATGGGCGGCTTGTTGCTTTTGGCTGTACCCGGTCAGCCGGCGCTGGGACAGCAGCCCGTCAGCGAGGCAACGACGCCTGAAGCGGCGGTGGTCAAGGTATGCGCCGGCTGCCATGGCATGCAGTTGGTCACCGATACGCCCAGGGACTATGACGCCTGGCATGACACGGTTCAGAAAATGATCGACCGCGGCGCCCGGGGCACGCCCGAGGAGTTCGATCTGGTTATGGATTATCTTTTCCAGAACATGACGCCTATAGACGTCAACAACGCGGACGCGGAGACGCTGATGGCTGTCCTGCACACCTCCCAGACGGCGGCAGACGCCATCGTGACGCGCCGGACCTCGCGGCCGTTCAAGGACTTGGCGGAATTGGAGAGCTCGATAAATGGGCTGGACAAGACCCTGCTGGATGCGAAAAAGCGGATGATATTTTTCCAGTAGCGCTGGAGCGTGAGGATAATGCTGTGACGGGCAACCGGACCTGTCAGGCGGCCTTCGGGTCGACCTTCCGCACCAAACCGGCCGGGCCTTCCCAACCCAGTTCGCGGCTGATCTGCTCGGCCGCCCAGCGAACGTCCTTCGTCAAAGCCTGCATGCGCTCATCGTCCATGTATTGCGCGGCGCTGGAAACGCTGATGGCGGCCTTGATTTTTCCGGTCGCATCGCGAACCGGCGCAGCCACGCAACGAATGCGATCTTCATTTTCTTCCAGGTCGAACGCGTAACCGAGCTTCGCATACTCCCGCATGCGCCGCATCCAGGTACTTTCCGGCACTTCATAGCGCTGCTCGCCGTCTTCCTCGTAGCGATAAAACTCCCGCAGTTGCTGGTCGTCCTCGTCCAGGAGCAGCGCCTTCCCAAGCCCCGTCGAGCGCAGGGGCTGGAGATCGCCGACCCGCGAGCTTATTTCCACTCTGCGGCGGCCAGGTATCTTGTCCAGGTAAAAAGCGCGCATGCCATCCAGCACGCCCAGGTGAACGGTATCGCCGGTCAGGGCCGCCAGCTTTTCCAGATGATCTTTTGCCACACGAGGAATATTCAGCTGCACGCGCGCCTGATAACCCAGTTCAAGCGACTTGGAACCGAGGCCGTACCCGTTTCGCGGCGTGAATGTCAGATAGCGCCGTTCCACCAGGGAGGCGGCCAGACGGTGCACTGTACTGCGGTTCAATTTCAGGGTCGCGGCGAGATCCGCGAGGCTGCTCACACCAGACGCAACGGCCTCCAGAACATCAAGGCCTCGTAATAGTGTCTGGCTGCCCAACCGCCTCTTGGGTTGAACGGATTTCGCTTTTTTGCGAGGCCGAGGTGCGGAGGCTTTTCGATTTGTATTAGTCGCGGGCTGCATGTTTGACGCCAGGATGAGGTATCGAGAAATTTGAGAACTGTATCGCGCGCCCATATTTAGCAGATCGGCTTGAAATCTCAATATATGATACTTCATCAAATTGTGTTTTGGGGCCTCTTAGATGCTTTTCTGTCCGATTACGTTTGGTGCGGCTGCTTCCTTCAACTCGCGAAATGTCACCGCATGAAATATCTCTCACATCGTGAGAGCACCTCGATCGGAGTGCTTCGTTGCTGCCGTCACATACTGAGATACAACGATCGGATATCTCCGTGCCGCGTATTTGGCTAGAATGACCGTCTGAGGGCACGCATCAGTTCCGGACGGCGTTCCTGCAATTTGAAAGGAACTCTTCGTGATCTGTCCGGCGTCAGGGCCTATGAGACAGAATTGGGGTTTTAGCTAAGGGATTAATTTGGTCTCATCGCCCTGACAGAGGAACGAAGATGAGAGCTAAATCGCAAGATACCAAGGCGCCCGCGGAGCGGGTTTTAAAGGACATCCGCCGAGCTACGCGCAAGCACTATTCTGCGGAAGACAAGATCCGGATTGTGCTGGATGGGCTTCGCGGGGAGGACAGCATAGCCGAGCTGTGCCGGCGCGAGGGCATTGCCCAATCGATGTATTATGTTTGGTCGAAGGAGTTCCTAGAGGCTGGCAAGCGCCGGCTGGCTGGGGACACGGCACGGGCTGCGACCACGGATGAGGTAAAAGGCCTGCGCCGAGAATCCACGGCGTTGAAGGAGGTTGTCGCCGACCAGGCGCTCGAAATCCGCCTGCTCAAAAAAAGCATACTCGCGGATGGGGAAGACGCCGAATGAGGTATCCCGCATCGGAGAAGATCGAGATCATCAGAATTGTCGAGCAATCACACCTGCCTGCGCGCAAGACGCTGGAGCAGATCGGTGTGCCGCGGGCCACGTTTTACCGCTGGTATG
>CAIUTH010000175.1 GCA_903902075.1 uncultured Alphaproteobacteria bacterium | reverse complement strand
CATGATCCTCGGTCTCGGCAACGACCTGATCGATATCCGCCGCATCGAGAAGACCATTGCCGCCCATGGCGAGCGCTTCCTGAGCCGAATCTACACCGACATCGAGCGCGCCAAGTCCGACCGCCGCGCCAACCGGGCGGCTTCCTATGCCAAGCGCTTCGCCGCCAAGGAGGCCTGCGCCAAGGCGCTGGGAACCGGTCTGAACCACGGCGTCTATTGGCGCGACATGGGGGTGGTGAATATGCCCGGCGGAAAACCCACCATGGCGCTGACCGGCGGTGCCCTGAAAAGACTGGAAAAAATGACCCCGTCCGGCACCCGGGCCCAGATCGACCTGACCATCACCGATGACTTCCCGCTGGCCCAGGCCATTGTCATCATCTCGGCGGTGCCGCTGGATCCAAAGATTAACGGCTAAATCCTTGACAGCAGGGGCGTATCACCCCTTTTGTCCCGCCCAGTGAAGCGGACAGGCACGGGATGACGGATACGAAGATGGCGGCCAAGCAGCAGCAGGGCGAATCCTGGGGGGAACTCGCCAAGACGGTGATCTATGCCGGCCTGATCGCGGTGTTCATTCGCACCTTCCTGTTCCAGCCCTTCAACATTCCGTCGGGCTCGATGGAGAACACGCTGCTGATCGGCGATTACCTGTTCGTGGAGAAATTCTCCTACGGTTACAGCCGCTACACCTTTCCCTTCGGCGCCTGGCCGGTCGGCGACAAGCTGCATGGCCGCTTCATGGGTAGTGAGCCCCAGCGCGGCGATGTGGTGGTGTTCAAGTTCCCGCAGGACAACTCCACCGACTTCATCAAGCGCGTGATCGGTTTGCCGGGCGACAAGATCCAGATGATCAACGACGTGCTGTATCTGAATGGCAAGCCGGTGCCGCGCGAACGTGTCGCCGATTATGTGGGCGTGCTGGACGGCGAAGAGGGCCACTGGACCCAGTACCGCGAGACCCTGCCGGGTGGCAAAAGCTATGTCACCCTGGACAAGACCAAGGACGGCCCGCTGGACAATACCGAACTGTTCGTGGTGCCGCCGGGCCATTACTTCATGATGGGCGACAATCGCGACAACAGCGATGACAGCCGCGAGGCGGTGGGTTACGTGCCGGCCGACAATCTGGAAGGCAAGGCGCTGTTCCGCTTCTTCTCCACCGACGGTTCGGCCCGTTTCTGGGAAGTGTGGAAGTGGCCGTTCGCGGTGCGCTATTCGCGCATCCTGACCTTGGTGAAGTGACCGTTGGGTTTTTCCGAAAAACTCGGTCACGACTTCCAGGACCCTGAACTTCTCAAGCGCGCCCTGACGCATGCGGGCGCCAACTCCGCAAATTCCAACGAGCGGCTGGAATTCCTGGGTGACCGGGTGCTGGCGCTGGTGGTGGCCGAAACCCTTTATGCGCGCTATCCCGAAGAGGATGAAGGCTCGCTGACGCGGCGGGTGCACAGCCTGGTGCGCTGGGAAGCCTGCGCCCGGGTGGGCGAGGAAATCGGGCTTTGGGATCACCTGGTGCTGACCCGCTCGGAAGCGGCGGGCGGCCGGGCCCGCGGACCCATCCTGGGCAGCGCTTTGGAAGCGGTGGTCGCCGCGCTCTATCTGGACGGTGGCATGGATGTCGCGCGCGCCTTCATCATCCGTTGGTGGGGAGTGATGTTCGCCGATGCCGCCACCGATGTACGCGATGCCAAGACGCGGCTGCAGGAATGGGCCCAGGCGCGCGGCAAGGATTCCAGCGCGCCGGTCTACACTTTGAAGGAACAGGCCGGTCCCGACCATGCGCCGCGTTTTGTGGTGGAGGCATCGGTAAAAGGTGTCGCGCCAGTAACAGGTGAGGGCGGTTCCAAGCGCCAGGCCGAACAGGATGCGGCGGCCAAGTTGCTGTTCGCCGTCGAGGACAAGACATGACCACCCGCTGCGGCTTTGCCGCCATCATCGGCGCCCCCAATGCCGGCAAGTCCACGCTGATAAACGCGCTGGTCGGCTCCAAGGTCGCCATCGTCAGCCCCAAGGTGCAGACCACCCGCATGCCGGTGCGCGGGATCGCCATGGCGGGCCAGACCCAGATCGTGTTCGTGGATACGCCCGGCATCTTCCGGCCGCGCCGCCGCCTGGACCGGGCGATGGTTAGTTCGGCCTGGGGCGGCGCCGAAGACGCCGATGCGGTGCTGCTGATCGTGGACGCCGCCGACCTGGTCGCCGATGCCAACAGCCCGGGCGCCCGCGACACGCGCGGCATTCTGGAAGGCCTGAAGGACGGCAAGGCCAAGAAGAAGGCGCTGATCCTGAACAAGATCGACGGCATGAAGCGCACCGACCTTTTGCCGCTGGTGGAGCGGTTCCATGCCGAAGGCGTGTTCGAGGACGTGTTCCTGATTTCCGCGCTGAAGGGCGAGGGCGTGGCCGATGTCGCCGCCTGGGTCGCCTCGCGCATGCCCGAAGGCCCCTGGCTTTATCCGGAAGACCAGGCTGCCGATATCCCCTCGCGGCTGCTGGCCGCCGAAGTAACGCGCGAGAAGATCTATCTGCGCCTGCATGACGAGCTGCCTTATTCCAGCGCGGTGGAAACCGAGAAGTGGGAAGAGCGCCGCGACGGTTCGGTCAAGATCGACCAGGTGATCTATGTCCAGCGCGATGGCCAGAAGGCGATCGTGCTGGGCAAGAAGGGCGCCACCATCAAGACCATCGGTGAACTGGCGCGCACGGAGCTGGAAACCCTGTTCGGCCGCCGCGTGCACCTGTTCCTGTTCGTGAAGGTGCGCGAGGACTGGGACAATAACAGCGAGCATTACAAGGAAATCGGCCTCGATTTTCCCAATGAGTAAGTGCCCACAAGCTTTCGCCCCCCGGCGTGCGTCAGCGCATGACGGGGGGGGGTGTCGTAGCGAGGCGTCGGCGGAGCCGGCCCGAGCTGCGACAGAGGGGGGCAATCAATAAAGTGGAATGGTCTGACGACGCCATTGTGCTCTCTTCTCGCGCCCATGGGGAAACGGGCGCGGTCCTGGAATTGCTCACTCGTGATCATGGCCGCCATGCCGGGCTGGTGCGGGGCGGCGCCTCGCGCCGGATCAAGCCTTCGCTACAGCCGGGGAATGGCGTGCATGTCCAGTGGCGGGCGCGGCTGGAAGAGCATCTGGGCAGCTTTACCTGCGAGTTATCGCGTGCTCGGGCCGGCGAGTTGATGGACAGCCGCGACGCGCTGGCCGGTCTCAATGCCTTCACCGCCGTCACTTCCGCCGCCATGCCCGAGCGCGAAGCGCATGCCCAGGTATTCGCGGTGGGCGAAATCCTGCTGGACGCCATGATGGCGGACGATGCGGCCCATTGGCTGCCGCTTTATGTGCGCTGGGAAGCGGGGCTGCTGGAGGCGCTGGGCTTTGGCCTGGATCTCAGCGAATGCGCCGCCACCGGCGCCAGGGATGATCTGATCTATGTGTCGCCCAAGACCGGCCGCGCGGTGTCGCGCGACGCGGCCGGCATCTATGCCAACCGGCTGTTCCGGCTGCCGGGATTTTTGCTGGCCAATGACAGCGAGGAGCCCCATGCCGATGAAATCGCGGCGGGGTTGGCATTGACCGGCCATTTCCTGCTGGAACGCGTATTAAAGCCGCATGGCAAGGATTTGCCGCCAGCCCGGCTGCGGTTGAACGCGATTGTGGTCCGCGAATCAGAATAAAACCCACCCATGGTCGCCATTCCCGACGAAATCCGTTCCGAACCCCTGAGCAAGGCGCTGGCCGAGCGTTACCTGGCCTATGCCCTGTCCACCATTACCCAGCGCGCGCTGCCCGATGTGCGCGATGGGCTGAAGCCCGTGCATCGCCGCATCCTGTTCGGCATGCGGCTGCTGCGGCTGGATCCCGGCACCTCTTTCAAGAAATCCGCCAAGGTGGTGGGCGATGTGATGGGCTCGTTCCATCCCCATGGCGACCAGGCGATCTATGACGCGCTGGTGCGCCTGGCCCAGGATTTTTCCGTCCGCTACCCGCTGGTCGACGGGCAGGGCAATTTCGGCAATGTCGATGGCGATAACGCCGCCGCCATGCGCTACACCGAAAGCCGGCTGACCGAAGCCGCCGCCGCGCTGCTGGCGGGGCTGGACGAAAATGCGGTGGACTTCCGCACCACCTATGACGGCGAAACCCTGGAGCCGGTGGTTCTGCCGGCCGCGTTCCCGAACCTGCTGGCCAACGGTTCCAACGGCATCGCGGTGGGCATGGCGACCTCCATCCCGCCGCACAATCTGGGCGAACTGTGCGCCGCCACCATCGCTCTGATCGAAAATCCCAACATCCAGGACCGCAGCCTGCTCAAATTCGTGCGCGGTCCCGATTTCCCCACCGGCGGCATCCTGGTCGAGGACCCGGCATCCATCGCCGAATCCTACAGGACCGGCCGCGGCTCGTTCCGGGTGCGGGCGCGCTGGGAAAAGGAAGAGGGCAATCGCGGCGCCTGGCAGATCGTCGTCACCGAAATTCCGTATCAGGTGCAGAAGTCCAAGTTGATTGAGCGCATCGCCGAACTGCTGGAGCAGAAGAAGCTACCGCTGCTGGACGACATCCATGACGAAAGCGCCGAAGACATCCGCATCGTCCTGACACCCAAAAGCCGCACGGTCGAACCGGAAATCCTGATGGAACAGCTGTTCCGCGCGTCCGACCTGGAAGCGCGGCTGCCGCTGAACATGACGGTGCTGGACAAGGGCCTGGTGCCCAAGGTCATGGGCCTGAAAGAGGTGCTGGCCGCCTTCGCCGCCCACCGGCGCGAAGTGCTGGAGCGGCGTTCCGCCTTCCGGCTGGAAAAGATCCGGGCGCGTCTGGAAGTGCTGGAAGGCTATCTTGTCGTCTTCCTGAACCTGGACAAGGTCATCAAGATCATCCGCACCGAGGATGAGCCCAAGCCCAAGCTGATGAAGGCCTTTTCGCTGAACGAAGTGCAGGCCGACGCCATCCTCAACATGCGTCTGCGCAGTTTGCGCAAGCTGGAAGAGATGGAAATCCGCGGCGAGCACGACACCCTGACCAAAGAGCACAAGGACCTGACCAAATTGATGGGGTCGGAAAGGCTCAAGTCGGCACAGTTGATCGCCGAGTTGCGGGAGGTCGACGCCAAGTTCGGCCAGAAGACCGTGCTGGGCAAACGTCGCACCGAGATCGCCAAGGCTGCCGAAGTGGCCGAGATGACGGCACTGGCCGAACATGTCGAGGAACGCGCCAACCAGGTCGAGCGCGAACCCATCACCGTGGTCTGTTCCGCCAAGGGCTGGCTGCGGGCGCTGACGGGCCACAAGGAGCAGTCCAAGGACGACAAGTACCGCGAAGGCGACCGCGCCCGCTTCTGGTTCAATGCCCACACCACCGACCAGATCATGCTGCTGGCCACCGATGGCCGTTTCTTCACGCTAGACGGCTCCAAGCTGCCCGGCGGACGCGGCAATGGCGAGGCCATCCGCACCTTTATCGACCTGCCGCCGGACGCCGACATCGTCACCATGTTCGTCCATGTGCCGGGCCGGAAGCTCTTGGTCGCTGCCACATCGGGTCACGGCTTCATCACCAATGAAGACGATGCGGTGGCGATGACCAAGAAGGGCAAGTCGGTGATGAATGTGAAACCGGGCGTGGAAGCGGTGTCATGCCGTCCCGCCGCCGGCGATTCTGTTGCGGTCGTGGGCGAGAACCGCAAGCTGCTGATCTTCAAGATCGGCGAGGTGCCGGAGCTGGCGCGCGGGCAGGGCGTCTACTTGCAGCGCTACAAGGATGGCGGTCTGGCGGATGCCACCACCTTCACCTGGAAGGCGGGGCTGAAGGACGAGAACAACAAGCTGTTCGAGCCGTCCGAGCTCAAGGACTGGAAGGGCGAGCGCGCCCAGGCCGGCCGCATCGTGCCGCGCGGCTGGTCGCGCGGCGGCAAATTCGGCGAAAACTAGCCAACAACGTGGTTAACCGTACGGTTGGATAGTTCTGTTCCAGAACGGGACAGTTCTTTTTGCGTTCGCTATAGTCGGCGGGTCGCGCGCTCCCTCGGCTGTCATGTCTGCCCTTCGTATTCTGGCCCTGTCCTACCTCGCTTCGGCGTCAGTCTTTGTCGTGGCCGCGACCCTGGCGGCCGATCCGCGCATCACGCGCCAGACGGCGCGCGGCGCCGATATGCTGATGCAGATGGCGCAAGATGCGCTTGCTCCCGTGCTGCGTCTGGATCCGCCATCTCCGGTGGTACGCATCGCATTGACGCCGGTGTCGCCGCCTGAAGAACGCGTGGCGGACTTGGCATCTGCGCCCGGCATCTCCATCACCATCCTGCCGGACCTGTCGCCGGAATCCGCGCCGGTTCCCCCTTTGCCAGCGATCCCTTTGCCGGAGCCGCCTGTGCCTCAGGTGGCCGAGCCGCGCATCCCCAATGCTGCGCTGCCTGACATCGATATCGCCCGCAACGACGTGATGCCCATTCCCCCGCCGCCGCCGCTGGACGGCGTGCCCACCAACCGGGCCGCCGCGGTGGCGATGCGGCTGCGCGCGCAGCTGACGCCGGAGATGCTGGGAAATTTCGATCTGTTCCTCTATGTCAGCAAGGCCGCGCACGGACCGCTGGCCCAGCGCATGTATGTGTTCCGCAAGACGCAATCGGGCGAGCTTGATCTATTGTATGACTGGGCCGCTTCGACGGGCCGTGAGCGCAGCGAAACCAGTCCGCGCGGCGTGCGCACCTTCACCGCCACGCCGGCCGGCTATTACCAGCTCGATCCCCAGCGCATGTACCGCGCCTATCACTCGGTTAGCTGGGACCAGGACATGCCCCATTCGCTGTTCTTCAACTGGGAGCGTGAGGGTCTGCAGACCGGGCTGGCGATCCATTCGGCAACCGGCGATGACATTGCGCGGCTGGGCCAGCGCGCCAGCGCCGGCTGCGTGCACTTGTCACCGCAGAATGCCGCGCTGCTTTACCAGTTGATCCGTGCCGATTTTCGCGGGCCTGCGCCGCGCTTCGCCTACAATTACGATACCCAGACCATGAGCAATCGCGGCACCTTCATGCACGATGCCGCCGGCCGTTTGAAAATGGCCGACGGCTATCGCGTGTTGGTGGATATCGAGGATTATGGCGGCGACAATATCGTCGCTTCGCTGTTTTAAGCGTGGCCGCTGACCAGCCAGAGAATCAGGATGATCGGCAGCGGAATGCCGATGGCCCACAGAAGAACTGAACGCATGCTAACCTCCCAAATCGTGCTGGGAGACATAACCGCTGCGATGAAGAGAAGTTCCCTAGCGCCTTAGCTCATACAGCGCGATGGCCGCGGCGTTGGAGACGTTCAGGCTTTCCATGGTTTTGGAAATCGGGATCAGGGCGGAGGCTTCGCAATGCTCCCGCACCAGCCGGCGGATGCCGTCGCCTTCCGAACCCAGCACCAGCGCCACGTCGCCGGGCGGCATGGCCTCGGCCAGACTCTGCTCGCCGTCGCCCGCCAGTGCGATGCGCCAGAAGCCCTGTTCGGCCAGCTGGTCCAGCGCGCGGGCGATGTTCACCACCTCGACATAGGGGATCATGTCCAGCGCGCCCGAAGCCGCCTTGGCCAGGGCCCCGGACTGGGGCGGAGCATGGCGGTCCTGAACCACCACGGCGGTGACGTTGAAGGCGGCGGCGGTGCGCAGGATGGCCCCGACATTGTGGGGGTCCGACAGCTGGTCCAGCACCAGGACGATCCGGCGCCCCTCCGCCGGTTCGGCCAGGATCTCGTCCAGGTCGCGGGATTTGAGGGGCCAGGCTTCCAGCGCCGCCCCCTGATGGACCGCCCCGGGGGGCAGGAGCCGGTCGATGGCTCCCGGTTCCAGGGTTTCGACCTGGACCCGGCTCAGGAGCTTTTTTCCGATGGTTTCGGTCGCCCGGGGGGTCAGGGCCGCCCGGCCCAGTTTGCGGTGGGGATTGGCCAATGCGGCCTGGACGGCATGAATGCCATACAGCCATTCGGACCCGCTTTCGCGCCGGCTGGGGGGCTTTCCGGCCGGCCGGCCCAGCTTTTCCGCGGGTTTTTTGCCCGCCTTGGGGTAGAAATGTCGGCGGTCTTTGTGGGAATTCTTGGGAGCCATGGCGCGCTTATAAAGAAGTGGGGGCAGGGGTAAAGCCGACCCCCTCAAAGCTTTCGCCAAACCCTTTGGAAAAACGGGGATTTCCTTGGGAAAAGGACTATTGACAGTCTTCCCCTGTTGACTAATAACCCGCGATCCGCAGCCACACCTTTCTGGAGGTATTTTTTTCGCTCGTTCGCACGCACACGGGCGAAAGCAGACGCGCCGGCCGGCAATCGGGTTTCTAACCCATTGACCATGTTGGGAAAACTATCCGGAGGGATGCCCGAGTGGCTAAAGGGGACGGACTGTAAATCCGTTGACTACGTCTACGGTGGTTCGAATCCACCTCCCTCCACCAACCTTTCCCTGGCGGGGCGTCGAACGAAGAGGAAGTCGAATAAGGCGGGTGTAGCTCAATGGTAGAGCAACAGCCTTCCAAGCTGATGACGAGGGTTCGATTCCCTTCACCCGCTCCAGAATCCGGAGAAATGGCGAAAGCCGACTAGAGATTGAGAACGGCGCAGGCCGAGAGAACAAGAGAGACAGAAAATGGGTAAAGCAAAGTTTGAACGTAACAAGCCGCACTGCAACATCGGCACGATTGGCCATGTTGACCACGGCAAGACCTCGCTGACCGCTGCGATCACCAAGGT
>CAIUTH010000174.1 GCA_903902075.1 uncultured Alphaproteobacteria bacterium | reverse complement strand
CGAACCCTCGTCGTAAGCTTGGAAGGCTTCTGCTCTACCATTGAGCTACACCCGCCCTGAGTAATTCAATCACCACCCACAGACCTCGCCGCAAAAACAAAAAACCTCAAGCCACAACATTCTCGTTGGTGGAGGGGGAAGGATTCGAACCTTCGAAGGCAGAGCCGTCAGATTTACAGTCTGATCCCTTTGACCGCTCGGGAACCCCTCCGACTCCGGCCGAAACGACTGATTATGCGCGGGTTTTCATACCATGTCAACGAATCACCAGCCGGTCTGACAGATGCCCCGGCAACCCGGAAAAGCCGTGAGTAAATTCGCCTGAAGAAGCAGACTGAGACCTCAAACATTCCCTGTTTGTAAGTGTGCACTTATATCATGCACCAATACCCATCACACCTTCGGTTTCTAAAAATTAGATTTTATAATTCAGCAACTTGAAATAAAATCAGTCACCTTTCAGCAACCGCCACACCTTCTCCGAGGTAATTGGCATCTCGATATGGCGCACGTTCTGTGCTGAAAGTGCGTCAAGAACAGCGTGAACTGCCGCCGGAACGGCACCGATGGTACCGATTTCCCCCACGCCCTTGACCCCCAGTAAATTGGTTTTGCAGGGCACGCTTTCGTCGAACGCATTCGCCATGATCCCGAAATCGTCCGCCCGGGGCAGGGCATAGTCGGAAAACGAACCGGTCAGCAACTGCCCGCTGGCAGGGTCATATACCGCCTGCTCCATCAGGGCCTGCCCAATGCCCTGCGCAATTCCACCCTGCACCTGACCTGTCACGATCATGCGGTTGATAATGCGTCCAATATCGTCCACGCTGGAATGCCGCACCACGTTAACCGCCCCCGTATCCGGATCAATTTCCACCTCGCAGACCTGTGCCCCATTCGGCCATGAGGCGCCGCCTGCGGTCTCGGTTGCGGCCATGGCAATGGCCCGTCCGTTTTGTTTTTCCGCGAGCGCAAAGAAATCGATGCTGCGATCCGTTCCCGATACCCGGAACTGCCCCTCGCTGTATTCCACGTCCTGAAGTGCAGCCTCCAGCGCCTGTGCCGCCAGTTCCTTGCCCTGGCCAAGCACCTTGCGCCCCGCGGAGACCAGTGCCGAGCCGCCGACGAAAGCCGAGCGCGAACCCACGCTGCCTTGGCCGGTGGCCTGGTCCGTGTCCCCCTGCACAATGCGAATCCGCTCAATATCCAGTTGCAGGACTTCCGCCGCAAGCTGGGCAAAACTGGTTTCCGTGCCCTGCCCCATAGCCTGCGTGCCGGTATAGACCGTCACCTCTCCGGACGCATTCACCTTGATCGTGATGGTCTCGGTGGGAACCGCGCCGGTCCATTCGATGTAAACAGCCAGCCCCCTGCCGCGCAGGCGCCCGCGACGCGCGGACGCCGCCTTGCGCGCCGGGAATCCCTGCCAGTCAGACAGTTCCAGCACCTGGTCCAGCATCTTCGGAAAATTGCCAGAGTCGTAGGTCTGGCCGATTGGCGTTCGATAGGGAAACGCCGAAGGCGGAATGAGATTGCGGCGGCGCAACTCCACCGGATCGACGTTCATTTCCGCGGCGGCCTTCTGCACCAGCCGCTCCATCAGGTAATTCGCCTCGGGCCGCCCGGCACCGCGATAGGCGCCGGTTGCCATGGTGTTCGTGAGCACCGCGCGCATGTGATAGTCCACCACCGGCATGTGATACACCGAGGTCTGCACACGCGGCCCGATCATCAGCGGAATGATGAGGCTTGAGCCCACCGTTGGTGCACCCACATTGCCAAGCGAACGCATGCGCAACGCGAGGAACTTTCCGTCCGCATCCAGCGCCAGTTGCGCCTTGAAATGCTGGTCGCGCCCCATGTGCGCACCAAGAAAATCCTCGCTCCGCTCCGCCCGCCAGCGCACCGAACGCCCCAGCTTGCGCGCGGCGTGGCACACCAGCGCATCCTCCTGCCCCAGCCCGGTCTTCATGCCGAAGCCGCCGCCGATGTCGCCAATCACGACGCGAAAATCCTCGGGCTTGCCCTTGAATACATCTGAAAGCAACTGTCGCGCGCCGGTTGGCGTCTGGTTCTGCGTGTACAGGGTGGTT
>CAIUTH010000173.1 GCA_903902075.1 uncultured Alphaproteobacteria bacterium | reverse complement strand
GTTCGTGTGGTCAATGCGAACATGGTCAAGGGAATTGCCGCAGTGACCATCCTGCGGGGCATAGATGTGCGTAATTTCTCGTTGCTGTCTTTCGGCGGCGCCGGCGGTGTGCACGCGGTCGAACTGGCGCGCGCGCTGTCGATGCGTGAGGCGATTGTGCCGCCGTTGCCGGGCACATTCTCGGCAGTCGGGCTTCTGGTCACGGATGTTCGCCAGGATTACGTCCGGGCGCTGGGCGGCGTGAGGGCCGACCAGGTGGACATGGCTTCCCTCGAAGCGCATTTCGGCAGAATGGAAGGCGAAGCGCTGGCTGAACTCGTCGCCCAGGGATTCGACGGTGACGCGGCCCGGGCCGCTTTGCTTCAGCACGGCATGGCGCAGGCTGACGGCCAGGTCGGTCAGCTGGATGTCGCAGTCGCTGCCACGGCCGATCATCGGCTCGGATGCGGCCAGCGGCTTTTCGCGCACGATGTCGGGCGCGCCGACACGCTTGCTGATCTGGCGCAGGATAAAGCTCATCGACTCACCAGAAGAAGAAGACGCTGACGATGTGCGCGGTGAGCGCGGCAATCAGTGCAAGCGTGGTGGGGATATGGATGAACAGCCAGACTTCCAGAAGGCTGCGCAGGCGAATATGGCGGCGCGCCTTGGCCAGGGTGGCGCTCTTTTCTTCCAGCAGGCTCAGTACCTGGTCAAGCGCCACGGCCTGCGGCCCGTCGGACATCCGAAGCCGCGCGCCATGCAGCACGCGCTGGGCGTTGGCTGTGGCGCAATTGCCGTGGCGGCCCGACAGGCGCTGCCAGACATTGCCGCCGATGCGGGTGCGGCGCACGGCACGGATAACCAGCGCGGCCTGTTCCTGGTTGAGCGGGCGGGCGACTTCCAGCAGACGTCCGTCCAGCGCATGGATTTTTTCCAGCATCTGCTTCTGGGTGGTCTCGCCGCGATTGTCCGACAGGATGGGCGGGATTTTGGCATAGACGATGATGCCGAATACGCCGGACAGGATCACCAGCATCATCAGCGCATAGGCCAGTGTGTGGATGTTCCAGCCGAATTGCAGCCCGCTATGCAGGGTGGCGATCACGATCAGCGACAGACCCAGATAGACATGCGCTGACACCCAGGCCTTCAGCGACCAGGCGTCGTTGGTCATGGCGCGCTTGCGGATGCCCAAGCATGCCAGCCACACGATCAGGCCGGCGCCGATGGTGCCGCTGATATAGCCGAACCAGCTTGAGCCGGTGTGGCGCAGGTGGAAATCGGCCAGCGCTAGGCTGGCGGCAAAGCCGGCGAGGATCACCAGGGAAGCCACTATGGCGATCTTCAGCCAGCGGAAATGGGCATGGCGCAGGAAGCTTTCATGCGCGGCGACAGCCCTGGCTCTTTTCTCTCCCTGCGCCACGGTTTATCGCCCGCCCGATTTGACGACGTCTAGGAACTGTTCCGGCGAAACGCGGATGGCAGCCCCGGTGGGGCAGGCGCGCACACATGCTGGGCCGCCGCTCTTGCCCGCGCACATGTCGCATTTGATGGCGACCTTGGGCTTCTTGGGGTCGTAATGCTTCTTCAGCCAGTCCTGGTCGGGCTCGCCGGGGCCGGGACCGAAACCGAACAGCATCCATTGCAGTAGGCCCGGCTTCTTGGGCGGCACCGAATCCATGCGGATCACGCCATAGGGGCAATTGCGCTGGCAGTTGCCGCAGCCGATGCAGGCATCGCTGATGAAGACTTCGCCGTCGGTGCCGCGCCGAATGGCGTTGGGCGGGCAGTCGGTCATGCATTGGGGCTGCTCGCAATGGCGGCAGGAGGTGGGAACGTGCAGATGGGCATAGGTCTTGCCCGCCTCGCGGTTCAGGCGCGACAGGCCATCATGACTGTCGGCGCAGGCCTTCTCGCAATTGTCGCAGCCGATGCACAGCGTCTCGTCGATCAGCAGCGCGTCGGTGGCTTCGCCGATGCCCTGCTTGACCAGAAATTCTGCGACTTCCGAATACATGTCCACAACGCCGCTGAACTTCTTCTTTTTTTCCTCGATGAAGTTATTGATCTCCTGCCGGACCTTCATGTCATCCTGCAGCTTTTTCTTGAGGGCGGGCTTGCTGTCCAGCAGTTCGCGGAACAGTCTTCCGTTTAGGCGCACCACCTGCGAGCGCACCGTGGCGCGCACCGTGGCGGTGCGCTTGCCCCGGTCCACCAGCGCCATTTCGCCGAAATAGGAACCGGCGGGAATGTAGGACAAAAACACCTGCTTGCCGCCGATGGCTTTTTCCACGGTCATCGAGCCGGAGCGTACGATGAAGATGTCGTAGATGCCGCCTTCGCGCAGGGACTGCGCCTCGGGCTGCATCGCCGCCAGCTTTTCGGCTTCGGCGGCTTTCTCCGCCGCAACGCGCGCGGTGAATGCTTCCTGTGTTTCGCCCTTGGCAGGCTCCTTGTCGATGCGGGCGCGCGGCACGCGGGCGAGAAATTCGTCGCCCGCATCCTGGCCTTCCTTGATGACGCTCTGGCCGGGACGGATTTCCTCCACCTTGGCGACCTTGAGGATTTCGGCGATGTCGGCAGCCTGCAGGCCCGATCCGAAAATCTGCAGCAGGTGGCGTTCGGTGGTGATGCGGTTGACGGTATTCTTGGCTTCCTGGTTGGAGCCCATCAGCTTCAAGGCGGCGGTGCGCGGAATTTCCACCACGATGCAGTCCTTGCCGGCGCGGATGGTGGCGCCGCGTCGGCGGCCCGAGATCAGGCCCACTTCGCCGAAGATCGAGCCCTGGCCGATGGGAATGGTGATGGACGGGTCTTGCGGATTGATTTCGACCTTCACGCTGCCCGCGGCGATGCCGAACAGCGACGAGCCGATGGCGTTGCGTTCGAAGATGACGTCATTTTCCGCATAGACCTTGACCGCGCAGTCCAGCAGGAATTCGCGCATTTGCAGCGGCGACAGGCCTTTAAGGATCTCGACATTGTCACGCAGGAACTCGATCCAGTCGGCCAC
>CAIUTH010000172.1 GCA_903902075.1 uncultured Alphaproteobacteria bacterium | reverse complement strand
CGTCCAGAGGCTTGATGCGAACCTTGCTCTGGTCGTAGCGGATCAAGAGGTGCGGAATGGCATTGGCCAGGGGCGGCACGAAGATCTCCCGCGTGATACCCGGAACGTCCTTCAGCCGGGCGGCGATGCGTTCGGCGCGGGCGCGAAATTCCGCCTGCATCCCCTCGTCGGTCTGGGACAGGAACCAGTCAATGGCTGCGACCATGCCGACAATCTGCTCCTTGGCCACCTTCATGCCCCGGCCCACGGTTTCGTCGCGCGGGCTGCTCGACCAGGTGGCAGCTTCGATGAGGTCCTTGCGGCCCAGCAGCAGCCCGGCATTCTGCGGCCCGCGAATGCCCTTGCCGCCCGAGAAGGTGACAAGATCGAAGCCCATCTGGGTATAGGCCCAGAGGTTGGAAATGGGCGGCACATCGGCGGCGGCATCATTGAAACAGGGCACACCATGGGCATGGGCCACCCGGACCCAGTCCTCGCGGCTGATCTGGCCGTGTTCGGCGGCATTGAAGAAATGGCACATCACCGTTTTGGGGGTGAAGGCCTTCTCGTAATCATCCAGTGTTTCGACTTCGACAAAGCGCGCGCCGCAATTGGAGATGGCATGGTCATAGCCATAGCGATGACCCTTCTGGATGATCACTTCATTCTTCAGGCCGCTCACCTCCAGCGGCAGCAGGGCCACCGCCGCCCGGTTGCCCACCGTCATGCAGGCGGCGGTGCCCAGGGTCAGAGCTGATGAGGCACCTGCAGTGACCATGGCCGCCTCGCACTTCAGGCGGCTGGCGATGTACTCGCCCGATTTCTGCTGCAGTTCGGCCAGCCGCACGGGGCTTTTGGCGGCGGCTTCCACCGCGGCGCGGACCTGCGGCGGCATGGTCGAGGCGGTCAGCGCCGTATAGGTGCCGGCCGCATTGATGATCTTGGTGACGCCCAGCTTGTCGTAATAATCGACGGCGGGGACGGCAGCCTCGGCGGCCGGGGCCAGGCCGGCCACCCCGCCGGCGGCCATCAGATTGCGGGTCCAGGAAAAGAAGCTGCGGCGTGTTTTCGTCATTTTGTCCCCCGTTGCGCTGATGTTAATCCAGACATTGGGTTTGTGCTATGGATGCCGTCATGAGCGAATTGACCGATCTTTCCCTTCGTGACCTTTCGGCGGGCATTGCCGCCCACCGTTTTTCGCCGGTGGATGTGGTGGAAGCCCATCTTTCCCGCATCGCAGCGCTGGAGCCGCGCCTGCACGCCTTTGTCCATGTTCATGCCGCCGAGGCAAAGCTGGCCGCCGAAGCTGCCGACAAGGCGATCCGCTCAGGTCACGGGCTGGGACCGCTGCACGGCATTCCGATTGCGCTGAAGGACCTGGTGGAATTCAAGGGTCATGTCACCACCCGTGGCTGCGCAGTGAATCGCGATCGGGTTTCCACCCACACCGCCACCCTGGCGCAGAAGCTCCTGGGCCAAGGCATGATCGTGCTGGGCAAGACCCATACGGTGGAGTTCGCCTATGGCGCCTGGGGCACCAATGAACATATGGGCACGCCGTGGAATCCCTGGGACATGAAGACCCAGCGCACGCCGGGCGGATCGTCGTCCGGCTCGGCCGTGGCGGTGGCGGCGCGCATGGCGCCCTGCGCCATCGGCACCGACACCGGCGGTTCGGTGCGGGTGCCCGCTTCCTGGTGCGGTATCACCGGTTTGAAAACGTCGGTAGGCCGCATCTCCACGTATGGCGTGCTGCCGCTCAGCCCCACCCTGGACACGCCCGGACCGTTTGCGCGCAGCGTCGAAGATTGCGCCATCCTGCTGGAAGTCCTGGAAGGTCACGATCCGAACGATGCCTTGACCGCCACCCTGCCGCCCAGCAATCCCATGCCGACCCTGAAGCGGGGCGTGAAGGGGCTGAAGCTGGCACGCCTGCCCGATGCCGAACGCAGCGAATTCGATTCCGAAGTGCTGGAAGCGTTCGACCGTTCGCTGAAAGCGCTGGAAGCACTGGGCGCCGAAATTGTCGAGCTGCCGCCGGGCGGACGCAGCCTGCGCGAAAGCGGCGACCTGGTCGGCCGCATCATCTCCGCCGAAAGCTATCCGAACCTGGCAGACCTGGTGGACAGCGACACCCTGCCGCTGGACCAGGCGGTGCGGGCGCGCGTGCGCGCGGGCGCCTCCATTTCCTCGCGCCAGTATCGCGACGTGCTGGCGGCCCGCGAAATCGCCAAGGCGGAATTTTCGGCCCGCATCGCCGGGATCGACGCTGTTCTCACACCCAGCACCATGACCGCCGCCATCCCGCTCAGCAGCGTGGACCAGACTCAGACACCGGCGGTTTCGACCCGCTGGGCAAATTACCTGGACCTGTGCGGTCTTTCGCTGCCCAACGGCTTCACCAAAGGCGGGCTGCCGCTGTCGCTGATGATTTCCTGCCGCGCAGGCGACGAAGCCATGGCCCTGCGCATCGGCTGGGCCCTGGAAAGCGTCACCGACTGGCAGACCAAGGCACCGGCGCTTTAGAACGCGACCTTGTCGCCGCCCTTGAGCGACAGAATTTCCCGCGCCTCGTCCGGCGTGGCGATGCTGCGGCCAAGCCCTTCGATGATCTGGCGCACCATGCGCACCTGTTCGGCGTTGGACGTCGCCAGCTTGCCCTTGCCGGCCCACAGCGAGTCTTCCAGACCGACGCGGACATTTCCGCCCATGGCCGCGGCCTGGGCGGCGATGGCAAGCTGGTTCTTGCCCGCGCCCAGCACCGACCATCTGTACTGATCGCCGAACAGCCGGTCGGCGGTCCGTTTCATGTGCAGCACGTCTTCGGGATGCGGGCCGATGCCGCCCAGGATGCCGAATACCGATTGGACGAACAAAGGCCCCTTGACCAGCCCACGATCCAGGAAGTGCGCCAGATTGTAGAGATGGGAAATATCATAGCATTCGAACTCAAAACGGGTTCCTGCATCGCCCAGCTTCCGCAGCACGAACTCGATATCCGCAAAGCTGTTGCGGAACACCAGGTCGCGCGAGCCTTCCAGCGCTTCGCGTTCCCAGGGATGCTTGAAGTCCTTGAAGCGGTTCAGCATCGGGAACAGGCCGAAATTCATCGAGCCCATGTTGAGCGAAGCCACTTCCGGCTGGAACTGCTCGGCCGGCTTCACCCGCTCCGCCACCGTCATGTAGGGCGCGCCGCCCGTGGTCAGGTTGATCACCGCATTGGTGGACTGCTTGATGCGTGGCAGAAAACGCGCAAATGCTTCCGGGGTCTGGTCCGGCTTGCCGGTTTCCGGGTCGCGGGCGTGCAAATGCACGATGGCGGCGCCGGCTTCGGCGGCGCCGATGGCGGCCTGCGCAATTTCGTCCGGCGTCACCGGCAGATACTGCGACATGGACGGGGTGTGAATCGCACCAGTGACGGCGCAGGTAATGATGACCTTGTCACCAAATGACATTGCTTTATTCCCTTTTCTACTTGCCGATATCTTTGTCTGCACGGCGCTTGTGTGCCGCCAGTGCCATCAACCGCCGGTCGCGCCAGGCCTGGCGTTCCTGCAGCTTGTCTTCGGGCAGCGCCTTTCGGCGGTCTGCCGCGATGGTGTCAAGCACCGGGCCACTCCAGTCGGCCCGACGCTGCATGGAATCGAACAGCCGGATATAGATCTGTTCATAGCGCTGGCAATAATCGCGCACCCCGCCCGGGGCATTGAGGTCGATGGTCTCGAACGGGCCCATGAAGGACCAGCGCAGCGCCAGACCTTCACGGATGCCGACATCGACATCTTCGATGCTGGCATAGCCATCGGCCACCAGCCGGAAGGCTTCTTCCAGCAGCGCACCCTGCATGCGGTTCATCACAAAGCCGTCCAGCTCCTGCTTCATCACAATGGGCGCATGGCCGGCGGCGCGCAGGAAGTCGGCGGTGCGGGCCACCACGGCCTTGTCGGTCCAGGGCGCGGGCACCACCTCGGCGGCCGGGATCAGATACGGCGGATTGATCGGATGCACCACCAGACAGCGGTGCCGGCCTTTCAGATGTTCGGTGAACTTGGAAGGCAGGATGGCGGAGGTTGAACTGGCCAATATCGTGTCGTGCCCGGCCAGCGCGTCCAGCCGCGTGAACATGTCCTTTTTGATGTCCACGACTTCGGGGGTATTTTCCTGAACATAGGCGGCGTCTTTCATCGCCTCTTCCAGGGTGGAGACCGCACGCATGCGCGCCCGCACAGTGTTGGGCGACAAGCCGTTCAGTAAATCATTGGCTTCCAGATCGGGCAACACGCCTTCGATATAGGTCAGCGCTTTGGCGCCGGCCGCAGGATCGTTATCCCAAAGGACGATGTTATGTCCGGCACGGGCAAAGCTGATAGCCCAGGCGCGGCCGATAAAGCCCGACCCGATAATTGCAACGCTACTCATATTTCCTCACTGTTTACTATCGTGGCGCGTTCTTGGCCTTGCCGGACACCAGGTCTTCGATGGCGAACATCCGGCCATTGGCGATGACGCGCTTTACCTTATGGGCATTGGCAATATTTTCCAGCGGATCGCCTTCCACCAGCACGATGTCGGCCAGCTTGCCCGGCGCGATCACCCCGGCATCCAGCTGCAGGAAATCCGCCGGCACGGCGGTGGCCGCGCGCAGCGCCTCATAGGGCGTCATGCCGAAGCGGACATAGGCGGCCAGTTCCGAGTGCATGTACATCGGGCCCGGCTGGTCAGTACCGGCTACGATGCGACCACCGGCATTCAGCACATCCATGATCTGCTTGCCGGTGCCTGAAAGGTCCGGCGCGGGCTGCGGGCCCAATATCTGCTGCTTCAGCCAGGGCGGGTCCATTGCCAGGCGCGGATCGTCGCGCATGGCGGGCTCATCAGCCAGAAGCAGACGCATGCTGGGGAACAGGGTCGGCGTCATGGTCATGTGCGCCGCCCCCAGGATGCTGGACACGTCCTTGTAGCTGCGCCCCAGCGTCATCTTGGGCGAATAGCCGCGCCGCGAGGTGCCCTCGGTATGTTCCATGCTGTCGATGCCGTTGAAGGCAGACGGATAGACTTCGTGGCTGGATGCCGGCACGCCGATGCTGTGGCCGAATTCCACGATATGGCGCTGCTGGATATCGGGCATGCGGACATAACTTTTGAGCATGTCGAAGCCCAGGATGCGGGCCCGCTCCAGCTCCATTGCCAGATGGGCGTTGGACGAGATGGCAATGCCCATCTTGTAATAGACACGCTGCCATTCCATCAGATGGCCCGTGTCGTAGATGCGCGGCGAAACGCGGATGCCGGCGTCCGACGCCTCGCGGTCCTCCACCGCTTCATACGGCAACCCGCCCGGGCTGCGGATGGTGGTCACGCCATAGGCCAGGAATTCGCGGCCCTGCTGTTCACCGGAGTCGCTCTGGCGGTGGGTGTGGAAATCGATCAGCCCAGGCATGGCGGTCAGCTGCGGCGCCTCGATGGTCGCGCGACCTTTCCCATGCGGCGCCACGGCGGTGATGCGGTTGCCGTCGATTGTGATATCCACATCGTTGCGCGCGGTTTTGGAAACGCCGTCCACCAGCTTGCCGACATGCACGATCATGTGCGTCCTGGGCACATGGACGCGATAGCTCAGGTTCAACGGCACCGTCTGGACATCACCCGTCTCACTGTCAAGCAGCCGCAGCTTGTCGTTGGACTGGTACAGGATGTGCCGGCTGTCGCCGGCCCAGCTGGGGGCATAGGCGATCTCGGTCGTGATGCGGCGCGGCGCGCCGAGCGGCTCGCCCGCCGCCGACACCGGGAACACAGATAGATAGCCTTCATACACGGCCAGCATGTGCGTGCCATTGGGCGACCAGACCGGGCCATTCCAGCCGCGGCTGTCGATGGAGAGATTGGGCACCGGCGCATACCATTTGTCGTCGCTGGCTGTGGCGGGACCCGCAGACGACATGGACAGAAGCTGGTTGGTGCCTTCGCGGTACTTGGCCGAATAGGGCGAAACCATCGCCACCATCACCCGCTTGCCATCCGCAGACCAGGTGGGCGCGCCGGGCGCGAAGATGGAATCATGGATCTTGGTGATGTTGCCGCTTGCGACATCCAGCACCGCGATGCTGGACCGCCGCCACATGCCATCCACGTCCAGATAAGCGATACGCTTGCCGTCCGGCGAGAAAGTGGGCGAGATCGGCTGGGTGGACAGATGCGTGATCTGGCGCTCTGCGCCCGTGCGCATGTCGCGCAGCCACAGCTGCAGCAACCCGCCTGCCTTGTCGGAGGTGTAGACCAGTCCGTTGCCATCCGGCGACCAGGCCGGATCGGTGTCAAAGGCGGCATCATGGGTCAGGTTCTTCGGTATCCTGCCCGTCACCGGCATCAGATAAATGTCCCCCAACGCGGCGAACGCGATGGACTTGCCATCCGGCGACAGCATGGGCCGCACGATGCCCAGCGCCTTGCGCGGCGCCTGGCTGGTGAAGTCGCGCTTCTTGCGGACATAGGTGCCGCTGACCGGCGTGACTTCCAAAGTGGCGGTGAAGGGAATGGTCTGGACGTTGCCACCCAGATCACGTTTGCGAATTTTGCCGTCCGAGACATAGAAGAATTCGTTCCTCGACAGGAAGCTTGGGCGGAACGGAAATACACGCTCGTCGCCGGTGATGTTGCGGCCATTGATTTCCAGCCAGCCCCTGGCGCCGTCGACGCCATGCGCGACCACCTCGCCGCCCCAGCTAGCCGCATCGATGCGTGCGGTGGTGGTCACCAGCCGGCGTTCCTCCCCGCCCGTTGAATCCACCGCATAGACTCCCTTGCCATTGTCGCGGGTCGAGACAAAGGTAATCTGCCGGTCGTCGGGCGACCAGTTGGGCATCGTATCCTCGGCCGGGTTGCGGGTGAGCTGGCGGATGGCGCCGCTATTCAGGTCCAGGACGAAGATATTGATGTCGCTGCCCAGCGGACTGCCGCGATCCGAGGAAAAGGCGATCTTTGTGCCGTCATGACTGTAGACCGGCTCGCGATCATCGAAGGCGCCCTGGGTCAGCTGGTGCTGGTTCGAACCATCAGGATTGATCCCCCACAGGTCATAGCCGCCGTCGCGATAGGCGAAGAAGGCGATGGTCTTGCCGTCCGGCGACCAAACCGGCTGGCGCGCATCATTGAACACGTCAGTGATGCGCCTGGCCGTTCCGCCGGTGGCAGGCAGCACCCAGATGCTGCCCTGCAGGTCCATGGCCAGCATCTTGCCGTCCGGCGAGACCGACACCGACATGGAGGTGCCCTCGTCCACCGTCACCGTTACCGGCTTGGGCGGCACGGGCGCCGCAGCGCCCGCAATGCCGCCCAGGCACAGCAAAGTCGCCAGCACAATCAGGTTGCGAGTCATGGACGGCCCCGGTTTATTCCAGACGAAGTTTGCCTATGACTTGAGCCGGTAGGCAATGAAGTCGTCGCCATTTCCGGTGCCGAATCCTGACGCACCGCCTGCGTTGATCAGGACATATTGCTTTCCGTCTCGCCCCAGATAGGTCATTGGCGTGGCATGGCCGCCGGCGGGCAGCCTGGTTTCCCAAAGTACCTTGCCCGTCGCCTCGTCCACGGCGCGGAAATACTTGTCCTGCGTAGCGCCGATGAAGATCACCCCGCCGCCGGTGACGATGGAGCCGCCGATATTGGGCGTCCCCAGCCGGATCGGCAGGCCCAGCGCCACACCGAACGGCCCGCTGTTGGCGGCATTGCCCAGCGGATGCTGCCACAGCAGCTTCTGGGTTTTCAGGTCAACCGCCGCCAGATAGCCGTAAGGCGGCCGCTGGCACGGAATGCCCAGCGGTGTCAGGAAGCCATCGAAATGAAGGCCATAGGGTGTGCCTTCCATGGCAGCGCCGCGATAGGGCGATTTGGGCGCGTCCTTGCTGCGCGAATCGCGGGTGGTGAACAGATGTTCGCGGTCTGCCTGTTCGCGAGAGATCAGCTCGTCCCAGTCGGCCATCAGGTTGGAATTGACGACCACGACGCCGCGGCCCTCATCCACCGACACGCTGCCCCAATCGATGCCGCCCAGCTCGCCCGGCGTGCGCACCGACGATCCGAACCGCAGCGGCGTGAACATGCCGTGATAGGTCGCCTGGCGGAAACGGATGCGGCAATAAAGCTGGTCGAAGGGCGTGACGCCCCACATGTCCTTCTCGGTCAGGTCATTGCCGATGAAGCTGGGCATGCCTGTCGAATAAGGCTGGGTGTGTGACCAGCGCTCGCCAGGAATGGTGGAAGCGGGAACGGGCTTCTCATCCACCCTGGTCAGCGGCTTGCCGGTGCGGCGGTCCAGCACGAACAACTGTCCGGTCTTGGTCGGCTGGATCAGGGCGGGGACATTGCCGCT